>JBKBRG010000557.1:0-1930 GCA_046292325.1 Tabrizicola sp. | reverse complement strand
CTCGTGGCGCCGAACCCGTCTCCGCTGACCGGGGCCGGGACCAACACCTGGATCGTCGGGGCCAGCAGCCTGGCCGTGATCGACCCCGGGCCGGACGATCCCGCGCATCTCGCCGCGATTCTGGCTGCCGTCGGCCCCGGTCAACGGATCGACCGGATCGTGGTCACCCATGCCCATCTCGACCACTCCGCCCTCGCACCGCGCCTTGCCGAGCGGACCGGAGCCGCCGTCCACGCCTTTGGCGGTGCCACCGACGGGCGCAGCCCCGTCATGCAGGGTCTGGCCCGAAGCCTTGCCATCGAGGGCGAGGGGCTGGACCACCGCTTCACGCCCGACCGGCGGCTGGCCGATGCCGATGTGCTCAGCGGCCCCGACTGGGACCTGCGCGCCCTGCACACGCCGGGGCACCTCGGCGGGCACCTGTGCCTCGCCCTGGGGGACACCCTGTTTTCCGGCGATCATGTCATGGGCTGGTCCACCTCGATCGTCTCGCCGCCGGATGGCGACATGACCGATTACATGGCATCGCTGCACCGGCTGGCCGAGGCGCGCTGGTCGCGCTTTCTGCCCGGCCATGGCGATCCGGTCGCGGATCCGGCGCGGCGCCTGGCAGAGCTCATCCAGCATCGTCAGGGGCGCGAGGCGCAGATCCTGGCGATGCTCGCCGAGCGCCCTGCCCGCCTGGCCGAACTCACCACGCGCATCTATGCCGGCACCCCGTCACATCTCCTCCCTGCGGCCGCGCGCAATGTCCTTGCGCATCTCGTTGATCTGGCAAGCAGAAAGCTCGTGACCGCCCGCACCTCCCTGGCCCCAGACGCCGAGTTCCGCCTTGCCTGACCGCCAGCGCATTTTCCCCGGATTTGCCCCTTGCCGCCCCCAAGCGGCCTTGCTATAGACCGCCGCGTGTTCCGGCGTAGCTCAGCGGTAGAGCAGTTGACTGTTAATCAATTGGTCGTAGGTTCGATCCCTACCGCCGGAGCCAAAAATCCCCACGATTTCAAAACACTAGAGGGGCGACTATGTGCGCAGAGCTTTGCCGTCTAGTATGGGGTAACATCCGGGGTAACGCTTTCGGGCGCAGAAACGGCCCTTAAACAAGCAAGGAGTTAACATGTCGATCTTCACCGCTGGCGTTCAATACAACGATTTCAAAGGGACGGTTGCCGCTGATCGAGCCGACGAAGTTACGCTTCACGACTATCTCGTCACCGAAGGCCTCGCAAAGGAAGCAGAGCGGGTCGTCGGGTATCGCATTACCTTCAGCGGGAATCATGGTGCTGAGGTCGCAGAGCCGGGCATCGTAGTCTATCTTCAAGAAGGAAGCTTCGACGAGCCGGGGAGGAAAATTCGAGCCGTGGAAATTTCGATGACCACCGCGAAGTTGTTCTCTTTCTTCAAGCGGTTCGATCTCGTCATGACCCTTAAAGGGCTCTCGGTCGATGACGTCGAAGTGGAAGGCCCCCACTACGACTAGGTGCATAGTGAGCAAGGTGAGGTTTTTGCCTCACCTTTTCTCGTAGACGACGTGCCGCCCGACAATCAACACGATCGGTGCGTCGCGCCCCGCATGATTGAGTCGCAACAGGCGCGCGAGTAGCCGACGATCTCCCCAATCTGTCGGGCATTGAGCCCGACGGCCGCAAGCTCACGGATTCGCTTCACCACCTCGACAGGAACGCGCCGCCGGTGCCCGGTCGCGAGCCCCGACGCGCGAAGCTCCCGAGCGACGGCGCGCACGAGCACCTCGTCGATCGAGAACTTCTCGGCGATCTTCCCATACGGGCTCATTCGCTGGCCTCAGTTTTCGGCGCCACGGCCGCCTTCTCGATCGGGCTCCATCCCTCGACCTCGCGCACCTCGTTGATCGTCAGCACGCCCGCGTCGATCGCGATCTTGTGCGCCGCCCACCGCGCCGCATGATCGCCGC
>JBKBRG010000556.1:0-1936 GCA_046292325.1 Tabrizicola sp. | reverse complement strand
TCACGACGATGCGCAGCGAATGGGCCAGCACGATCGCCGGCACATCCGCGCCGCGGGCCTCGCCGAACTCGATCATCTCGGACAGCCCGCCCGGCATGCCGGCGAAGTAGGCGGTGGTCCAGTCCTGCCTGCCGACCAGCCGGTAGAAGGGCACCACCACGGCGGCGACGGCCACGAGATAGACAAGCAGCACCGTCAGCGTCAGCATCGTCTGCCCGACCTGGTCCAGGATCTCGGGCGTGAAGCGCGAGCCGAGCAGCACGCCGATCACCGCGACGATGGCCGGGCGCAGCCCCACCGGCCCCCGGATCCTTGCCCCGGACACCGCCGCGGCCATGGTGGCAAAGAGCGCCCCCAGCATCCAGGGCAGCGGCAGCGACAGCAGGTGGAACACCGCCCCGCCCAGGCTGCCCAGGGCAAGACCGGCGAGCAGGGCCAGGGGCGGGCGCGGCATGTCAGTCCTCTTCGTCCCGGACCAGACTGCAAAATGCCGCGACTTTCAACCCATTGCCGGGGCATGACCGTTGACAGGCGACGATCGCGCTGGAACCCTTGCCCCGGGTCCAGAGAGACCCGATGCGCGCCCGAGGCCGATCCTGGCCGCCGATCTGCTGCCGGCCCTGCCTGCCTGGGCCGAGGTCGGGGATTGTTCGGCGCCCGGCTATCTGGCCGCCTTCACCGAGGCGCCCACGGCCCGCGACCTGACCTGTGTCGAGCGGTTCCGCTTCGAGCTTCCGCCACCGGAAGGCCCGCGTCTGATCCGCGGCATCGCGGTTGCGGCGGCGGATTGGGCGGTGCCGTCTGCGCTGAAGGCCGAGGTGGAACGCGGCGCGCGGCTGGCCGGGCTGGCGGGTCCATGTCGCTGCGCCATGCCTGCACCGGCGACAGGCTGCAGACGGTGCTGCCGATGCGCGGCCTGCCCGACATGGTGACGGAACACCGCAGGATTTCCGACTGAAGGGGAACTGGCGCACCCGACAGGATTCGAACCTGTGACCTCTGCCTTCGGAGGGCAGCACTCTATCCAGCTGAGCTACGGGTGCCTGCGCCGTCCTTAGCGGATGGCGCGGGGGGTTTCAATGGCGGACCGCGCTCACGCGAAAAGTTCGTGGGCAAGTTCCAGCGCCGAGACCAGCGCGTCCACTTCCGCGACCGTGTTGTAAAGCCCGAAGGAGGCCCGGCACGAGGCCGTGATGCCCAGATGCTCCATCAGCGGCATGGCGCAATGGGTGCCCGCGCGCACGGCGATGCCGCGTTTGTCGAGAATGGTGGAGATGTCGTGGGCATGGGCCGCGCCTTGCAGCGTGAAGCTGAAGATCGCCCCCTTCGTCGCCGAATTCCCCTGCACGTTCAGCCAGTTGAGCCCGGCCAGCCGGGTGCGGGCATAGTCGCGCAAGGTCCGTTCGTGCGCGGCGATGTTCTCCATCCCGAGGCCCATCAGGTAGTCCAGCGCCACGCCGAGGCCGATCTGCTGCACGATGCCGGGGGTTCCGGCCTCGAACTTCATCGGAGGATCGTTCCAGGTCACGCTGTCGCGGGTGACCTCACGGATCATGTCGCCGCCGCCAAGGAAGGGGCGCATCTCGGCCTGCCGCTCGCGGCGGATGAAGATCGCCCCGGAACCGCTTGGTCCGTAAAGCTTATGTCCGGTCACGGCGTAGAAGTCGCAGCCGATCGCCTGGACATCGACCGGCATGTGGACGGCGGCCTGCGACCCGTCCACCAGGACCGGCACGCCCTTTTCCCGCGCGCCGCGGCAGATAGCGGCCACATCGACCACGGTGCCGAGGACATTCGACATGTGGGTGACGGCGACGAGCCTCGTCTTCGGACCGATGGCCGCCAGCACCGCCTGCGGATCGAGGTCGCCGTTGGCATCGACCTCGACCCATTTCAGCACCACCCCCTGCCGTTCGCGCAGGAAATGCCAGGGGAC
>JBKBRG010000555.1:0-1939 GCA_046292325.1 Tabrizicola sp. | reverse complement strand
ACCTCCGCCGTCACCCCGCCCATGCCCAGGGTCAGCGTCACGCCGTAGACAGGATCGCGACGCAGGCCCAGCAGCACCTCGGCCACCGCACCCGTCACCATCTCCTCGACAAGGTAGCCGGTCGCCCCGGGCATCGGTGCCTGCCCCTCCAGGCTGGAAAGCCCCAGCCGCACCGCCCCGGCCTCGGTCTTGTGGGCAAAGCCAAGCCCCTTCAGGGCATAGGGCGGCCGCAGCCCCGCCAGATCCAGATCCGCCAGGCTTCGCCCCGTCACCGCGCGCGGGACCGCCACCCCGGCCTTGGCCAGCAGCGCCTTGCCCTCGGCCTCGGACAGGATCCGCGTCTCGCGCGGCGGCAGGGCCGGGGCGGGCCGCCACCCCGTCACGCCCGCCGGGGTCTGCGCAGCCTTCACCGCCGCCAGCGCCGTCTCGATCCCCAGAAGGGCGCAGACGCCCTGATCCAGCATCTGCTGCACCCGTGCCTCGCCGAAGTTCTCGGCCATCGAGGCGACGGGGAAGGCGATCTTTCCGGTCGCCCGCTGCGCCGCCACGATCGCATCCAGCGCGGGCTGATAGCTGGACGGATCGCACCGGTCGGCCCGCGGCGTGTCGATGATGTAGAGCCCCGCGTCATAGGCGTCCAGCATCGCGCTGAAGACCTCGGTCGTCTTCGGCCCGTCCCCCCAGATGAAGGTATGGTAGTCCAGGGGGTTGGAGATCGTCGGGATCTCGCCCAGCACCGCGAAGAGCCGGTCATGCGTCGCCTGCGGCACCGGCGGGAAATCCAGCCGATAGGGCGCCGCCAGATCCGCAACCAGCCCCGCTTCCCCTCCCGAACAGGACAGCGAACACAGCCGCGTCCCGATCTTCGGGCCGTGGACGTGGAAGATCTTCAGCGTCTCGATCAACTCGCTGGGGGTATTCACCTCCGCCACCCCGATCTGCCGCAGGAAGGCGCTGGAGGCCGCACCGCCGCCCGCCAGCGAGGCGGTGTGCGAGGCGGCGGCCGTCCGGCTGAGCTCGGTCTTGCCCGACTTGATCGCCACCATGCCCTTGCCAGCCGCCCGCGCCCTTTCCGCCAGCGCGGCAAAGGCCGGGGCATCGTCGATCCCCTCGATGTAAAGGCCCACGGCGCTGACCCGCGGATCATCCAGCAGGGCCCCGGTCAGCTCGGCCAGACCCACGACGGCGGCATTGCCCAGACAGGCGACATAGGCCACCGGCAGACCGCGGGCCTGCATGCCGAGGTTGATGACGATGTTCGACGACTGGCTGACCAGCGCCACCCCCCTTTCCACCCGGACGCCGCCATGCTGGTCCGGCCAGAGAAGAGCACCGTCCAGATAATTGATGACGCCGTAACAGTTCGGACCCAGGATCGGCATGTCGCCCGCCGCCGCGACAAGCCTTTCCTGCAAGCCGGGTTCGCCGGCCTCGGTCCAGCCCGAGGCGAAACAGATCGCGCCCCCCGCCCCCATCCCGGCAAGCTCGGCCACCACGTCGATGGTTGCGAAACGGTTCACGCCGATGAAGGTCGCATCTGGCGCTTCCGGCAGATCGGCCAGCGAGGCATGGGCCCTGAGCCCGCCGATCTCGGCCTTGGTCGGATGCACCGGCCAGACCGGGCCGGCAAAGCCCATCCTGTGGCACTGCTCGATCACGTTCAGCGCCCAGCCTGCGCCCAGAACCGCGATGTGGCGGGGGCGGAGAAGCCGGTCCAGGCGGCTCATGCCCGACCTCCCTCTGCGGGATCGACCCCGGGGGTTTTCCACCCCCGGACCCCCGAGGATATTTGGGGACAGATGAAAGGGAAGGCCAGGCGCCCTGCCCCGGCAGACCGGGGCAGGGTTTCACCTGTCGCGGTCATCGGCGTCCCCGCCTGTACCGCCCGATCACTCTTGCAGGCCAAGGTTAACAAACCCTTTCATCTGTCCTCAAATAT
>JBKBRG010000554.1:0-1949 GCA_046292325.1 Tabrizicola sp. | reverse complement strand
CCGGGGCCTTGCGCCCCTCGGCCGTCAGATAGACCTGCTGCAGCGCCAGCACCTCGCCCGCCGCGTCGGTGGCGAGCGCGACCATGGCCCCGAACTGGCGGTAGGCGTATTGGCGATAGCGAATGCAGTCGGGCGGCGTGGCGGTGATCCCGCGATGGCGCAGATAGGCGAGGACCGGCGTCGAGACGAGGCTCTCGCTGCGGCGCACGATCTCGGCCACCTTCTCGGCGCGTTCTTCGGGCGTGGGTTCCTTGGGCTGGGCCGAGCCCGAGGCGGAACGTGCGGGCGACCCGGGCGGCGTCGCCGTCCAGGACGGACCGGCGTCAGACTCACCCAGCCAGTTCCGGGCCCAGTCCCAAGCGGCCTTACCGTCCAGTCCGAGGCGATGGGCGATCAGTTCGATCCCCGCGCCTCCGGTGCCATGCTCATGGTCGTACCAGCGGCCCTTCTCCGCGCCGTCGATCTCCACGGCGACGCTGCCCTTGGTGCCGAAGCGCAGTGTCTGCGTGCTGGAAAGTTGCCGGTTCGGTTCACCCAGCAGGTCGCGGGCCAGGTCGGCGATGCGGTCTTGCAGCATGTCGGCCAGCTGGGAGACGGACACGCGCGTGGCGGTACGGGCGCGGGAGCCGGGCGGCATGCCGTTGAAGTCGAGAGTCTGGTTCTGCACGGTCATTGGCGCGGCGCCTTCACGGTGCAGAGCAGGATCGGCATCTCGGGGCGCACCGCCTGCACGCGGTTGGTCCAGGCGATCTCCTGCTCGGGCCGGGTCTCGATGATCAGTCCGTTGCGCTGCGCCATGGCCAACAGGGCGATGCTCGAATAGGCCTCGGGCGGCGGGGCGCAGGAGATGATGGCGACGCCGTCCACCATGCCGATCAGCCGGTCGAGTGCGGTGCTGTCATACTGATCGGGGCCGAGCGCGCAGTCGGTGTCGTCGCCCACCATGACGATGAAGGGCCGTTCCAGCAGGGCGAGGCCGCGGTCGAGCCCGGTTGCGCGCTGCGGGATCACCAGAAAGCCGACACCGTGATCGCGGATCGCGTGGACGATGGGCAGCAGATGCGCGGCCTCCGCGGCGACCTTGGTCTCGAGCCGTTCGAGGAGCGCGCCGGTGAACTGGATGGGGGTGTCAGGCATTGGCGAAGCCCTCCTGCAGGGCGATCCAGTCCATCAGGGTGGAACGGCGCGTGGCGATACGGCTGCCCAGCCGGAAATGGGGCAGCGGGCGTTTCGAGCGCGTGCAGAGGTAATAGACCCGGCGCTGGAACCGGAACTCGTCGGAGGCGTAGAGGAAGCGGGCGATCTCGGCGGCGCCGATCATCATGTCGGGCGCGAGGGTGGCGGGCGCGGTCATCGGCCCCTCCCGGCGCGCGGGGCGCTCGGCTTGCGGGAGGCCTGCTGCTCGCGGGCGAGCAGCCAGTCGCGCACCGCCTCGATGCGGTAGTAGACGCGCCGGCCGACCACGACGAAGGGCGGGGACTGGCGCAGCTGGCGGTCGCGCTGGCAGGTGCGCAAGGACACCCCACGGCGGGCGGCGTAGTCCTCCTCCGAGATGAAGCCGTCGAGGAAATCGGCGGGCGGGGCGACGGAAGCGGCCCTCTCGGCGCCTCCGGATGCAAGCGGTTGGGTCATTCGGCGTCTCCTTCGTGCCAGGCGACGCAACGCGCCGCCGATGCCCGAGAGATGCCGACGTTCAGCCCCCCGAAAAACCGCCCCGAAAATGGCCCCGAAACAATAATTTCAGGGGATTACGAAATCCTTCGAGACACCGCGCGCCACGCCTCGCGAAGGTTGTTCTCGATGGTCTTCGGCGTGGGACAGTCGCGCCCCGGCCAGGTCTGGTGATACCAGTCCGCGAGCGCGCGCGACTCGGCGGCGAGACTGCCCGCGCTCTCGCCCGCATCCACGCGCCGCTGAAACTCGACCCTGATGATGTCGATCCCCTTCGT
>JBKBRG010000553.1:0-1959 GCA_046292325.1 Tabrizicola sp. | reverse complement strand
GAACACGGGCAACGATCTGCTCTCGACTGTGAACGGTGAGACGGGCCCTCGCCATTGTCGCTCGAACCAATGGCGCTCCAATGGCTCGATGGTGTGGGTTGTTCATCCTTGCGGGTCCTCGGCTGGAGTTTGGCGATTGCAGCCTAACCCCGTTCCGGGTGAACAACCTCCTGAGAGTTCACAGCTAGAACGTCAACCGGATCGTCGTTTCGCCAATCTCGGTGACAAGGCGCCGACCCTGCCGGGCCAGTTCCTCGGGCACCAGCGCGAAATGCACCTGGTTCGCGCCGATCTCGGCCGGCGCGCGCGGCTCGGTCAGCACCTCCCACAGCGCCGGGTCGATCTTCAGCCGCGGCGCCTCGGCCAGGACCGACCAGCCGGTATCGGACCGCGTCACGCTGATCCTGCCACCATAGGCCAGGGCGCTTTCCAGACATTGCAACAGCAGGAAGGCCAGCCGCACCTCGCGGCGCGGCAGGTCGCCGGGGCTGGTCCAGGCATAGCTGATGCGCCCCCCGCGCCCCAGATCGCCCAGGATCGCCACCACCTCCGACCGCGCGATCCGCTGATCGCTGCCGGCCTGGCCGAAGCAGACCCGGAAGAAGCGGATCCGCGCATTGGCATTGGCCACGCTTTCCGAGATCAGCGCCATTTCCGGCCGCCTGCCCCCCGTCTCCATCGCCAGAAGTTCCACCCCGTTGCCTATCGCCCCGATCGGGCTGATAAGATCATGACAGATACGCGAGGCGATCAGGGCGGCGAGGTCGGGCTTGTCGTGCATCATCGAACCGGACGAAAGGACAGGGAATGGCGGCACTTCTCGAACCGGGCATGCTGGTGCGTCACCCGGACCGGGAGGACTGGGGTCTCGGTCAGGTACAGTCGAACATCGACAGCAAGGTGACAGTGAACTTCGAACATGCTGGAAAGGTCGTGATCGACAGCAAGCGTGTCTTCCTTCTGCCGGTGGCGGAATCTGATCGCCCATAGTGCGAATTCTCCGGTGAAACTCAACCTTGAATTGCTTCGCCCCTCCGCCTGTGGCCAATCGGTTGCAAAGCGGCAGCGTGCTGGCTAAGTCATTGCCGAGCAAGTGCTGAACAGGGTCGATGTCCGCCGCAGAGTCCCCCTACGTCGTCCGGCTGGCCACCACGCCCGAGGACGTGACCGCAGCGCAGGCGTTGCGCTATCAGGTCTTCGTTCGCGAGCTTGGCGGCGACGGCCCCCTGGTCGATCACAGCGCCGGGCTGGAACGCGACGCGTTCGACCCGTATTTCGACCACCTGATCCTGGTCGACCGCCGCATCGACCCGGCCACCGCGACCCACGTCATCGGCGCCTACCGCATCCTGCCCGGCGAACGCCGGGCGGCCGCCGGCCGGTTCTATTCGGAAACCGAGTTCGACCTGACGCCGCTCCTCGCCTCGGGCCGGCACCTGCTGGAACTCGGTCGCTCCTGCGTCCGTGCCGACCATCGTGGCGGCACGGCGATGTTCCATCTCTGGAACGGGCTGGCCGATTACGTCCTCGACCGCGGGATCGAGATCCTGTTCGGCGCCGCTTCCTTCCACGGCACCGACATTCCCGCCCTGGCCCAGCCGCTCTCCTACCTGCATCATCACCACCTCGCCCCACCCGAGATGCGGGTCCGCGCGCTGCCGCCGCAGCGGCAGGAGATGGACCTCGTCCCCCCCGCCCAGCTCGACCGCCGCGCCGCCATGGCCGCGACGCCGGCGCTGATCAAGGCCTATCTCCGGCTTGGCGGCTTTGTCGGCGACGGGGCCTGGATCGACCGCGATTTCAACACCACCGATGTCTGCCTGGTGATGGACACGGGCCAGATGTCGGCGCGCCACCGCGAATTCTACATCCGCAAGGCCGGCGGATGAGCGACTGGCAGACCGCCGCCCCCCCGCCCCTGCGCATCACCCCCGCTGGCTGGCTGCGCGTCCTGTGGCG
>JBKBRG010000552.1:0-1966 GCA_046292325.1 Tabrizicola sp. | reverse complement strand
CGGTGGTCAGCCGGGAACCCAGGCCTCCGCCGGTTTGCCGGGGCGCAGGATCTGGAAGCTGCCTGCCGGCAGGGTCAGCCAGGGGTCCTCGGACCCATCCGGCCAGATGACCCGCATCTCGGCGCTGTCTGCCTCGCCCAGCCCGAAATGCAGCCAGCCGACCGAGCCCGAAACATGACCGCCGCCCGCGGTGATCTCGTGGCGCTCCACCACCTCGCCGCGCCGGATCTCGACCAGGGCGCCGATGGCGTCGCGGTTGGTGCCGTCCTGAGCAAGCCGGACCTGCACCCAGTTCCCCGAAGCATCGCCGGACTGACGCCAGACCTCGGCCGGGGCCCAGCGGTTCACCACCAGGATGTCCAGCATGCCGTCGAGATTGAGGTCCACCACCTGCGCCCCGCGACCGATGCCCATGCTGGCAACGCCGGCGCGGTCTCCGGCCTCGACGAAGGGGCCATCGGCGGTGCCCAAAAGCAGGTTGTTCGGGTCGCGCTCGGCGAAGTCAGGCATCTTGGCGACGTTGCCCTTGGCAATGAAGATGTCCAGCCACCCGTCGTTGTTCACGTCGGCGAATTGCGGGTGCCAGGCGGTAGAGGGACGCAGGTCGTCGCCGGTATAGGGCCGGTGCGCCGTCACCCCGGACTTGAAGGCCAGATCCGCGTAATCCGGCTTGCCCGAAGCCGGATCCGTCAGGAATTGCAGCTTGTTGTCAGCCATCGAGGTCAGGAAATAGTCCTGATAGCCGTCGCGATTCACGTCCGCCGCCGCGATCCCCATGCCCCAGATGCGCAGGCGCTTCCAGCCCTCGGCTTCGGAATAGAGCCGCGGAGGCTGGCCGGGATCGAGATGCCAGAGCTGTTCCTGCCCGCCCTTGTAGTATTCGCGGTCGTTCGACACCCGCAGCGCCCATTGGCCCGACCGGTTCCAGTCGGTGAACAGCATCGACAAGGCACAGAAGGACGGTGTCAGCGGGATCGGCGGGGCAAAGCGGCGGCTCTCGGGCGCGGCATCCGGCCGATGCAGCCAGTTGTCGGTGCAGGACCCCCAGGGGAAATCCTCTGCCGCGCGGTCGATGTAGTTGCCGATGGCGAGGGTCGGCCAGTCCTGGCCCTTCTCCCAGATCGCGGCAAAGGCGGTGGACCAGGCGTCGCCGCCGTCGAAGCCCCAGGCCTCGGTCGCGTCCTCGAACCTGCAGTCGCCAAGCCCCCGCATCAGCCGGTTCGGCCCCTGGCGCAGCACCACGAGGTCCATCGCCCCGTCGCTGTCGATGTCCAGGGGATAGGCGCCCAGCACCGCGTCCATGGTCAGGGCCTCGGTCTTGTCGAAGGCCAGCGTCCCGCCCTGCGTGCTGCGGTTCAGATAGAGCGCCGAAGGGCCGGCGCCGCCGGAAAGAAACACCTCGGGGAAGCCATCGCCGGAACAGTCGAAGGTGGCGACCCCACCCCCGACCATGTATTCCCAGTCGCCTTGATAGACGGTGGACAGGCCGGACGTGGCGGTTTCCTCGGTGAAGGCCGGGATGGCAGGGCCGGCGAGGGCGGGCAGGGCGCCAAGGCAGAGGAGTGCGATCCCGACCTTCACGCAAAGGTCCTCAGCGCTGCCGCCTGTCTGCCGATGCAGCGGCCCTGCTCCAGACCCTGCTCGCAGGCAAACCGGTAGTGGATGCCGCCGTAAAGCCTTGATATGGCGGCCTCTTCCGCCGCTTCTCGGAAGCTTGCGAACCGGCGCACCGGCAGGCCGTCGTCTTCGTGCGTGGCATCCTCGAAGGCGAAGTTCTCGCCGAAGATCGCGGTCAGGACCGCCTCGGCTGCGCCCGAAAGCACCGAATGGCCCGAGGGATATTCCGGGAAGGGCGGCGTGATCAGCAGCGTCTCCCATTGCGGGTCAATGTGGCGCTTGATGTAGGTGACCGGCCGGATGAGGTTGTAGATGTATTTCTCGCGCCAGCAGCCGATGAACGCATCGG
>JBKBRG010000551.1:0-1979 GCA_046292325.1 Tabrizicola sp. | reverse complement strand
CAACCTTTTGCACAAGCACAACTGCTTCGGTCTGGCGTCGCTGGCGAATCTGGACAAGCTGCCCGCCAAGGGCGCGATCCTGATTGCGGCGCCCCTGAAGATCAGGCGGGGCACCGGCTCGCCGATCCGGGCGCTGGCACTGGTTCCGCGCGGCTGAGGCATGCGCCCGGACCACGTCATCATCGGCAGCGGCATCAACGCGCTGGTCGCCGGGGCGATGCTGTCGCGCAAGGGCCGGCGCGGGCTTCTTCCGGAACACGAGCCGGTCCCCGGCGGCTGGCTGCGGACAGAGGAGAGCACGCTGCCCGGCCTCAAGCACGATGTGATGGCGGCAACCCTGGTCCCGTTCACGACCTCTCCGGCGGGGGCCGCGCTTGGGCCCCACCCGGCCCGGCACGGCTTCGACGATTGCCGCAGGCCGCATCCGACGGCGGGTCCTGCGGCCGAACGGCGAGACACCGGTTTTCCTGCGGCGAAAAGGCTTGGTGCATGACGGACCAGACGCCTCCGGACAAGTCGCCCGAACCGCTGCCCCGTCTGGGCGAGATCGGGCTGTCGAACTACGCGCCCTACCTGATGAACCGGATCATGGGGCGCTACAACGCCAGCCTGCGCGAGGAGATGGCCAGCCTTGGCCTGACCACGCCGAAGATGCGGGCGCTGGCGGTGCTGTCGGTGATCGAGGGCCCGCTGATCCGCGAACTTGCGGTCTATTCGGTTGTGGAACAGTCCACCCTGTCGCGGGCGCTGGACCAGCTGGCCGCCGACGGGCTGATCCGGCGCAAGACCGATGCCGCCGACAGCCGGGCCACACGCGTCTACATCACCGAAGCCGGCCGCGCGCATTTCGAAACGCTCTGGCCGCGCATGGCCGAGGCGCATGAACGCATGTTCCGGGGCATCGGCGCCGAGGAGCGGCGGGCCTTCGTCGGGACGTTGCAGAAGATGCTGACCAACATCCGCAAGCACGAGATCTGAGCCATGGCCGAACGTTCCTTCAAGGCCGAAGTCGAACACCTGCGCAAGGGCGAGGGCGACACCTTCACCGGCGAGGGGATCCTGGCGCTGACCAAGGCGCTGCTGGAGAACGGCGTCGGCTATGTCGGCGGCTATCAGGGGGCGCCGATCTCTCACCTCATGGACGTGCTGGCCGATGCGCAGGATCTGCTGGCCGAACTCGGCATCCGCTTCGAGGCCAATGCGAACGAGGCGGCGGCGGCGGCGATGCTGGCGGCCTCGGTCCATTACCCGATCCGCGGGGCGGTGACGTTCAAGGGCTCGGTCGGGGTCAACGTCGCCTCGGACGCGCTGGCGAACCTTGCGTCCAGCGGCGTGAACGGCGGCGCGCTGATCATCGTGGGCGAGGATTACGGCGAGGGGTCCAGCATCATGCAGGAACGCAGCCACGCCTTCGCGATGAAGTCGCAGTTCTGGCTGCTGGACCCGCGCCCGAACCTGCCCAGCATCGTCCAGGCGGTGAAGGACGGGTTCGAGCTGTCAGAGGCGTCGAACACGCCCGTGATGCTGATGGTGCGCATCCGGTCCTGCCATGTCACCGGCAGCTTCCAGACCCGCGACAACCAGCGCCCGAAGCTTTCCGTCAGGGAGGCGCTGTCGAACCCGCAGTCCGACTTTGCCCGCGTCGTCCTGCCGCCGATGTCCTTCGCGCACGAGCAGGACAAGATCCGCAACCGCTGGCCCGCCGCCGAACGCTTCATCCGCGAGCGCAAGCTGAACGAAGTCTTCGGGCCGGCCACCGCTCCGGTCGGGCTGGTCCTGCAGGGGGGCATGTACAACGGCGTCATCCGCGCGCTGCAACGGCTGGGGCTGGCGGACATCTGGGGCAACACCGAGGTGCCGCTCTATGTCCTGAACGTGACCTATCCGCTGATCGCCGACGAATTCCTGGCGTTCTGCGCGGGCAAGCAACAGGTGCTGGTGATCGAGGAAGGCCAGCCCGAATTCATCGAGCAGCAGCT
>JBKBRG010000550.1:0-1984 GCA_046292325.1 Tabrizicola sp. | reverse complement strand
GCCGCAACCGGCTGGAGATGCTTCTGGAGATCATCCCCTCCAAGGTCGGCCCGGTGAATGACGATACCAGCGCGCAGGTGATCCAGCGCTTCTACGACCTGGGCATCTATCCCGACTGGTGGAAGCTGGAACCCTTTGCGACCGCGAAAGCCTGGGACAATGCCTGCGCCGCCATCACGAAGAACGACCCGCATGTGCGCGGCGTCGTGGTCCTCGGGCTCGATGCGGCCGAGGCGGATCTGGCCGCCTCGTTCCGGCTTGCGGCGCGCCAGCCGCTGGTGAAGGGGTTCGCCGTCGGCCGCACGATCTTTGCCGATGCGGCCCGCGCCTGGTTCAGGGGCGAGATCACCGATGGGGCGGCCGTGGCGATCATGGTAGAGAAATACGCAAGGCTCTGCGCCATCTGGGACGCCAGCCGCGAGGGAGGAAAGTCATGACCACGACCCGCCACGAAACCGTCCGGCTGACCGCCGCGCAGGCCCTGGTGCGCTGGCTGTCGCTGCAACAGGCCGAGGACGGCAGCCGCTTCATCGAGGGCGTCTGGGCGATCTTCGGCCATGGCAACGTCGCCGGTCTGGGCGAGGCGCTGCACGCCCACCGCGACGCGATCCCGACCTGGCGGGGGCATAACGAACAGACCATGGCGCATACCGCCATCGCCTATGCCAAGGCGATGCGGCGGCGGAAGGCGATGGCGGTGACGACCTCGATCGGACCGGGGGCGACGAACCTGGTGACCGCCGCCGCGCTGGCGCATGTGAACCGGCTGCCGGTCCTCTTCCTGCCCGGCGATGTCTTCGCCAGCCGCGCGCCCGATCCGGTGCTGCAACAGGTCGAGGATTTCGGCGACGGCACCGTTTCCGCCAACGACTGCTTCCGCCCCGTGGTGCGATACTTCGACCGGATCAGCCGGCCTGAACATGTGCTGACCGCCCTGCCCCGCGCGCTTCAGGTGATGACCGATCCGGCGACCTGCGGGCCGGTCTGTCTGGCCTTCTGCCAGGACACCCAGGCCGAAGCCTATGATTACCCTGTGGAATTCTTCACCCCGAAGGTCTGGCACATCCGCCGCCCAGAGCCCGACCAGCGCGAGCTCGAAGCCGCCGTCGCCGCCCTCAAGGCCGCCGAAAGGCCCTTGATCGTCGCGGGCGGCGGCGTCCTCTATTCCGGCGCCGAGGCCACGCTTCTGGACTTCGCCCGCACCCACAACATCCCGCTGGTCGAGACCCAGGCCGGCAAGGGCGCGGTGGGCTGGGAGGAGAAGCTGAACTTCGGCACGCCCGGCGTCACCGGCTCGGACTGCGGCAACAAGCTGGCGGCCGAGGCCGATCTGGTGCTGGCCGTCGGCACGCGGCTTCAGGATTTCACCACCGGCAGCTGGACGATCTTCAAGCGGCCGGGGCGCAGGATCCTGTCGGTCAACGTCCAGCCCTGGGATGCCAGCAAGCGCGGCGCGCAGGCGCTGGTCGCCGATGCGAAGATCGCGCTGGAACGGCTTTCGGCCGCGCTGGGTGGAAAGCGCTTTGCCGACCCGGATTTCGCCGCGCGCGACGCCTGGTTCCGCACCACGGACGCCCTTTGCGCCGCGCCCGCCGGCAATCAGCTGCCCAGCGATGCCCAGGTCGTGGGGGCGGTGAACCGCAGCGCCACGCCCCGGACCATCGTGATGGGGGCGGCGGGCTCGATGCCGGGCGTCCTGCACACGCTCTGGCGCGGGGCGCAGGGCGGCTATCACATGGAATACGGCTATTCCTGCATGGGCTACGAGATCGCGGGCGCGCTGGGGATCAAGATGGCCTGCCCCGACCGCGACGTGATCTGCATGGTCGGCGACGGGTCCTACATGATGGCCAACAGCGAACTGGCGACGGCGGTGATGATGGGCGTGCCCTTCACCGTGGTCCTGACCGACAACCGCGGTTTCGGCTGCATCAACCGGTTGCAGAAGCACACCGGCGGCGCGCCGTTCAACAACCTGCTGGAC
>JBKBRG010000549.1:0-1990 GCA_046292325.1 Tabrizicola sp. | reverse complement strand
CATGTTCCGCAAGGGCGTGATCCCTCCGGAGGCCTGAGCCATGAAACCCATCGTGATCCTCGGCATCTTCGTCGCCGACACCGCCTATCGCGCCGAGCGCCAGCCGAAGATGGGCGAGACCATCCTCGGCACCTCCTTCGTGCTGGGACCGGGGGGCAAGGGCTCGAACCAGTCGGTCGCCGCCGCCATGGCGGGGGGCAGCGTGCATTTCATCACCCGGCTGGGGGCGGATGCCTTCGCCGACCTGGCGCGGGCGACCTGGGCCAGGGCGGGCGTGGTGCCCGAGGTGAAGGTGGACGCCGAAAGCTATACGGGTGCCGCCTACATCTTCATCGAGAACGCCACCGGCAACAACGCGATCATCGTGGCGCCGGGCGCCGCGGGGCGCGTCTCGGCACAGGATGTGGAGGAGAAGGCCGCGCTGATCCGGTCCGCCTCGATCTTCGTGACGCAGCTGGAACAGCCGATCCCCGCCGCGCTGCGCGCCTTGCAGATCGCGCGGGCGGCAGGAGTGACCACGATCCTGAACCCCGCGCCCGCGGCCAGCCTTTCCGACGAGATGCTGGCGCTGTGCGACTATGTCACCCCGAACGAATCCGAGGCCGAGGCGCTGACCGGCCTGCCCGTCACCTCGGTCGATGAGGCGAAGGCCGCCGCCGCCGCGCTGCTTGCAAGGGGCGTGGGGGCGGTGGTCATCACGCTGGGCGACAAGGGCGCGCTGTATCACGATGCGACCCGCACGGTGCATGTGCCCGTCATGTCGGCCGGCCCGGTGGTCGAGACGACGGGGGCGGGCGATGCTTTCAACGGCGGCTTCGCCGTGGCCCTGGCCGAGGGGCGCGATGTCATCGAGGCCGTGCGCTTCGGCTGCGCGACGGCCGGGATCTCGGTCACCCGTCCCGGCACGGCGCCGGCGATGCCGTCGCGCGCCGAGATCGAGGCGCTGCTGGCGCAGGTGGCGGGCTAACGCGCCACCCGGATCGCCGTGCCCCAGTGGCGGGCGGCGGCGGCCAGTTCCTCGGGCGGGTCCTCGTCGGTGACGAGGATGTCGATGTCGCGCGGATCGCCCAGAAGGATCGGCGCGGTGCGGTGGAACTTGCGGCTGTCCGCCGCGACGATGCAGCGTGCCGCCTGTCCGACCATGGCACGGGCCAGTTGCGCCTCGGACAGGTCGGAGAACATCAGCCCGCGCTGCGGACAGATCCCCGAGGTCGAGATCACCGCCAGATCCAGCCGGAAGTTCTGCACAAAGGCCAGCGCCTCGGGCCCGAAGCTGCCGCCGTCATTGGCGCGCAGCTCGCCCCCGGCGAAGAACACCCGGTTGCCGTTGCGCATCGCCAGCCGGTAGGCGACCGCGACCGAGTTCGTCACCACATTCAACCCGGAATGACGCTGAAGGGCTTCGGCGATCAGGCTGGTGGTGGAGCCCACGTCGAGAAACAGCGAGGTGCCGTCCTCGATCAGTCGCGCGACCTCTTCGGCGATGCGGCGCTTGGGTTCGGCATGTTCCTGCAACCGGGTGTTCAGGTCGGCCTCGACCGCGCGTTCCACCAGCCGCGCCCCGCCGTGGTGCTTCTGCACCAGCCCGCCCTCGACCAGCCGCCGCAGGTTGCGCCGGATGGTTTCGTCCGACACCTCGAGCGCGCTGGCGAGGCTCTGGATCCGCGCCGATCCGCCGGCCTTGCGCAGCGCCTCGAGGATTTCGGCCTGGCGGTGGTTCGAGGTGCTGTCAAGGTCGGTCATCGGTGCCCGCTTTCGTGGATCTGTTGAAATTTAGCGCATAAAGCCACGAAAATCCACATGATTTGCGGCGGGGATGAGGGATATGTTGGAAATTTGTTGCGACATGTTGGCCTGGTGTTACCTTTTGCCCATCGCATCGGGGAATCACCCTGCGTCACAAGAACCGGAAAACAGGGAGTCGACGGATGAAGAAGATGCTGCTCGCTTCGGTAGCCTTGGTGCTGGCGCAGGCCGTGACGGTCGGCGG
>JBKBRG010000548.1:0-2005 GCA_046292325.1 Tabrizicola sp. | reverse complement strand
TCCCCCGCCCCGCGCGGGGGGGGCGGGGCCCCCCCCCCCCCCCCCCCCCCTTCCCCGAGTGTCCTTGCCAAACGGACACGAGACAGAAGCCGTGCGCCGCAAGGCGCTCGACTCAAGGGACGCCCCTCACCCGCACTTCGAATGCCCGCACGACCCGCAGGTCAGGCAGCCCTCCACCATCCGCAGATCATAGCTGCCACAAGCCGGGCAGGCCCGCTTCGGGGCCTCGCCGACCCGCATCATCTCGGCCTTGGGGTCGGACTTCAGCCCCAGCCCCTCCCCCGCGATGAAGCCGATGTCGATCAGGTGGCGCTCGATCACCCCGCCGATGGCCGCCAGAATGGACGGGATATACCGCCCCTCCATCCAGGCCCCGCCGCGGGGGTCGAAGACGGCTTTCAGCTCCTCCACGACAAACGAGATGTCCCCGCCCCGCCGGAACACGGCCGAGATCATCCGGGTCAGGGCCACGGTCCAGGCGAAATGCTCCATGTTCTTCGAGTTGATGAACACCTCGAACGGCCGCCGGTGGCCCGCGATGACGATGTCGTTGATCGTGATGTAGAGCGCATGCTCGGACCCCGGCCATTTGACCTTGTAGGTCTGCCCCTCCAGCGCGGCGGGCCTGTCCAGCGGTTCCGACAGATAGACCACCTCGCCCCCCGTCACCGGCTGCGCGGCCACCGGGGCGGTCTGCTTCTCGCTGACCGTCAGCACCGAGCCCGTCACATCGTTCGGCCGATAGGTCGTGCACCCCTTGCAGCCCTGGTCCCAGGCGGCCATGTAGACCTCCTTGAAATCGTCAAAGCTGATGTCCTCGGGGCAGTTGATGGTCTTGGAGATCGAGGAATCCACCCACTTCTGCGCCGCGGCCTGCATCCGCACATGGTCGAGCGGTGCCAGCGTCTGGGCGTTCACGAAATACTCCGGCAGCGGGGCGTCGCCGAACTTCTCGCGCCAGAGACGGACGGCGTAATCCACCACCTCCTCCTCGGTCCGCGAGCCGTCCTTCTGCAACACCTTGCGGGTGTAGGCATAGGCAAAGACCGGCTCGATCCCCGAACTGACGTTGCCCGCATAGAGCGATATGGTCCCCGTCGGCGCGACCGAGGTCAGCAGCGCGTTGCGGATGCCATGGGCACGGATCGCCTCGCGCACATCCGCGTCCATCCGCTGCATGTTGCCGCTGGCAAGGAAGGCTTCGGCGTCGAACAGCGGGAAGGCACCCTTCTCCTTCGCCAGATCGACCGATGCCAGATAGGCCGCCCGCGCGATGGCGTGCATCCAGGTCTCGGTGGCTTTCGCCGCCTCCTCCGACCCGTAGCGCAAGCCCAGCATCAGCAGCGCATCCGCCAGCCCCGTGACCCCCAGGCCGATCCGCCGCTTGGCCCTGGCCTCGGCCTGCTGTTCGGGCAGCGGAAAGCGGCTGGCATCGACCACGTTGTCCATCGCCCGCACGGCAACCCTGACCAGGCGGTCCAGCGCCTTCATGTCCATCGAGGCATGGGTCTCGAAGGCATCCTTCACCAGCGTCGGCAGGTTGATCGACCCCAGAAGGCAGGCGCCATAGGGCGGCAGGGGCTGCTCGCCGCAGGGATTGGTGGCGGCGATGGTCTCGACATAGCCAAGGTTGTTCATCGCGTTGATCCGGTCGACGAAGATCACCCCCGGCTCGGCATAGTCGAAGGTCGACCGCATGATCCGGTTCCACAGATCGCGCGCCCGGACGGTCCGGTAGACCCGGCCGGCGAAGGACAGCTCCCACGGTCCGTCGGCCTTGACCGCGGCCATGAAGGCATCGGTCACGAGAACCGACAGGTTGAACATCCGCAGACGCGCCGGATCCCGCTTGGCCTCGATGAAGGCCTCGATGTCCGGGTGGTCGCAGCGCATGGTCGCCATCATCGCGCCCCGGCGCGACCCCGCACTCATGATCGTCCGGCACATCGCGTCCCAGACATCCATGAACGACAACGGCCCCGAGGCATCCGCCGCCACCCCGGCA
>JBKBRG010000547.1:1613-2008 GCA_046292325.1 Tabrizicola sp. | reverse complement strand
GGTGGCCGGTGTGGTCCACCTCGGCCACGGTGAGGCTGTCGATGTTGTAGCCGCGCCCCGAGAAGAGGCCGATCACGCGGGCCAGGACGCCCGGTTCGTTCTCGACGATGACGGCGAGGGTGTGGGATTCCTCGACCTCGGAATGGGCCGAGCGGAGGTCATAGGCGGAGTGGCTGGTCGAGCCTTTCTTGATGTTCAGTGCGGACATGGGTCCTACCTTCCGTTGAGGGGTGGCATGGGGTCTAGAAGCCGATCCAGGACGGTCGTCCGATGCGGCGGATGACGGCGTAGATCAGAAGCGGGCCGATGATCCCGGCCAGGGTGCCGGCAATCATGTGGAGAGTGAGATCCTGGCTGAAGCGGGCCAGCACCGCGCGGGTGCCGGCGGAAAAGAT
>JBKBRG010000547.1:0-1603 GCA_046292325.1 Tabrizicola sp. | reverse complement strand
AATCCTGCGCGCCCAGGAAAATGGGCGAGGTAGATCCCCATGGATGACACGCCGAGCCTGGCGAGAAGGTGCAAGGTCGGGCCGCTGCGGACCGTGGTCAGGACCTGGATCATCGCAAACGCGGCGAGCGACAGGCCGATGCCCAGGACCTGGGCGACGAGCAGCGTCGTGGGCAGGACGAAGCCGAGCGCCTGAAGTCCGGCAAACGCCAGCGCGGCAATGGCCAGCGCCGACAGGCCCTCGGGCCTGAAGCGCGTCTGGCCAAGCGCGAGGCCGGTCAGGAAGGCGCCGGCATAGGTCAGCGCGCCGAAGGTCCAGGGGGTCAGGCCATAGGGCATGAGGCTGGAGCCGAGCACCATGAACGCGGCCAGCGCCGCCCAGGCCCGCGCGGGCAGAGGGCCGGTGACAAGGCGGATCAGGGCGAGGATGGCAAGGTGCTGCAGGAACAGCGCCCAGAGGAACCAGAAATGGTCGCGCGGCGGCAGGGGGAAGAAGGCCAGGTCCTTCCAGCCGCTCAACCGGGTGTTGGCCGCATCCCCGGCGGCCAGGCGCGCGGCGGCGAAGAGATAGGTCCACAGCACCAGCGGCCAGATCAGGCGGGTGACGCGGCTGATTGCCGCCTCGGCCAGGGGGCGGCGTTGCGCCCAGGCCTGGAAGGTCATGCCGGAGACGACGAAGAACAACGGCATGTGGAAGTTGTAGATCAACCGGTCGATCAGGCGGAACAGATCGGGGTTGGCGATCATGCCGGCAGTGTCCAGGCCGCGCCAGGCATGGCCGATGACGACCAGGATGATGCCGACTCCCTTCGCGACATCCAGCGACAGATCGCGTGTCTTGCCTGTGGCTTCGGCGGTGGACGTCATCATCGGTCTGCCTGCGGAGGGGCGACCTGTCCCCGGTGGCGTGCCCCCGGGGACAGGCGCATCACACCAGCACCGCCCCGGACCGGAACGCCTCGGCGTCGGCGGACAAGAGCATCTCGTTGTGCGGCTTGCCCGAGGGGATCATCGGGAAGCAGTTCTCATGCTTTTCCACCAGGCAGTCGAAGATGACCGGCCCGTCATGGCGGATCATCTCCATGATCGCGTCGTCGAGGTCCTTGGGATCCTTGCACTGGATGCCCTTGCAGCCGAAGGCCTCGGCCAGCTTCACGAAGTCGGGCAGGCTTTCCGACCACGAGGACGAATAGCGTTCGCCGTGCAGAAGTTCCTGCCACTGGCGCACCATGCCGAGCCGTTCGTTGTTCAGGATGAACTGCTTCACAGGGGCGCGGAACTGCATCGCGGTGCCCATTTCCTGCATGTTCATCAGCCACGACGCCTCGCCGGCCACGTTGATGACCAGCGCCTCGGGATGGGCGATCTGCACGCCGATGCTGGCAGGCAGACCGTAGCCCATGGTGCCGAGGCCGCCGGAGGTCATCCAGCGGTTCGGCTCCTCGAAGCCCAGGAATTGCGCGGCCCACATCTGGTGCTGGCCGACCTCGGTGGTGATGTAGCGGTCCATGCCCTTGGTCAGCGCCTCGAGCCGTTCCAGCGCGTATTGCGGCTTGATCGTGGTCGTGGAGTTCTTGTAGGCGAGGCACTTCACGCCGCGCCAT
>JBKBRG010000546.1:0-2008 GCA_046292325.1 Tabrizicola sp. | reverse complement strand
TGGTCAGCAGGAAATCCGGGTCCGCCGCACATTCCGCGCTGAAGTCCAGCACGTTCACCGGGGCCACCAGCCGCTGCACGTCCAGCGTGTCGGTGTAACCGTCGGGATGGTCCCGTCCGGTGATCCAGTGGTGCGGCGCGTCGAAGTGGGTGCCGGAATGTTCGCCCAGCTCCAGCCAGTTCCAGGCCCAGAACGGACCGTCCTTGTCGTATTCGCTGATCCGGTGGATCCTGATCGGCGGGGTGTCCCTGGCGAAATCCGGGGGCAGTTTCAGAAGCGGCGTTTCCGGGCCCAGAACGCCCGAGCAATCCACCACCTCGATCCCGCCCGAGGCGATCATCCCCGCCACGGATCGCAGCACGGTCGCTGAAGCCATCGTCTTCTCCCTGTTGGCCGGATCCGCCCGGCTGATCCCTGCCGGGCTTTTCCCGGTCTTTCCGGGACCAGGCTAGGCAGAATTACTTGCATTTGCAATTATTCTCGGGTCGTTCGGGCGGGGTATCGTGGCCGAAAGCCTTGACGCAGTCCCGATCGGTGCGGGCCGGGATACGCTTGCCGCCGCGCTGCATCTGGCCGCGAGGGGCTGGAAGCCCGTCGCCTTCGATCAGGCCGCGACGGTGGGCGGTGCGGTCAAGACCGGCGAGTGCACCCGCCCCGATTTCTGCCACGACTGGGCGGCGCTGAGCCTGCCCCTGTCGGCGCAAGCCCTTTTTTCACGGCATATGGCACGGAACCTGCCCGGCATGGCGGCGAATTCGTGCCGGTGGACAGGCCATTCCGTTCGTCCTTCCCGGATGGCACCCGGGCTGGCGCCTCGACCGTGGGCGATGCAACCCTGGCCGGTTTCCGCGCCCTGTCACCCCGGAAGCCCAGGCCTCCAGGGACCTGACCGACCGGTTCGGAGCCGAGGCCCCGCATCTCTTCGGCCTTCTCGGATCCGGGTTGCGAATTCGTGCGCTTGCATGTTTCGTGTTCGGAAGATTGCCGCCAAGGTCATGGCCGGTTCCCGGTGTCCGCACCCCGCGCCCGGCAGGAAGAGAGGTTCGAGCGCGACGCCGTCTTGCGCCGCAAGGTCAATGCGAACCATTGGGGCGGCAAGCCCGGCTTCGACACCGTGACCCTCAGGTTCGCCCCCGATGCCGCCGCCCGGGTGGCCGAGGTGAAAGCGGGCAGCCCGCATGTCGCGCCGAAGATGCCCCATGAGGAATACGTCGCCCATGACGTTGCGATCACCCTTCCCTGCGACAAATCCCAGGCCGTGGACCTGCTGGTCGCCTCGGGCCAGGGCCCCGACCATCCGGTCAGGTTCAGGATCTTGACCGCAAGGGGCTTCAAGCCCAAGGACGACGAGATGGCGCGGGATCCGTTCCGGGCCGTCTGCCGCCCTTCCGGGCCGAAGCGGTCGAGCCGGGCGCGTGGCCTGGCTGCTGTCCGGGCCGTCAGCAATGCCGCAGCGCGGAAACAAGGGGCAGGCACGGGCAGAGACCCTTGCTGCATGGGCAAGGGTCCCAAGCGAATGACAAGGAGCGGGAAGGTCGCCGCATCCCGTGCGCCAGATCGGCGATGGGTCGAAGGTCAGGAAGCGTCGGTCTTGAGCCGCAGACCACCGTGCCGGACGATGAAATCGACCACCTCGTCCACGCCCTTGCCGTGCCGCAGCTGGGCCATGACATAGGGCCGCTGACCGCGCGCGCGGGCGGTGTCGGATTCCAGAAGCACGGGATCGACGCCCACATGCGGGGCGAGGTCGGTCTTGTTGACGACGAGGAGGTCCGACTTGGTGACCCCCGGTCCGCGCTTGCGGGGAATGTCCTGCCCGGCCGCCGTGTCGATGACGTAGATGGTGAGGTCGGCGAGTTCCGGCGAGAAGGTGGCGGCCAGGTTGTCGCCGCCGCTTTCGATCAGGATCAGGTCGAGGTCGGGAAAGGCCGCGTTGAGGTCTGCCACGGCGGCCAGGTTGATCGAGGCATCCTCGCGGATCGCGGTATGCGGACAGCCGCCGGTTTCC
>JBKBRG010000545.1:0-2016 GCA_046292325.1 Tabrizicola sp. | reverse complement strand
ATGCTCCAGTCCGACCCCGGGTTCGCTCCGTGTCGGGGGCTCGATGACCTCGCGCCGGCGCTCCAGCGTGGCGGCGCCGCAGCGGGGGCAGATCACGCGCGCGCGGCGCTGGCGCCAGATGCCGAAGCCCGCGACCGCCGCCACCGCGCCGAAGCCAAGGATCGCCGGCGTCAGCCCCGAGCCTGCGTCCTCGGCGAACCCGTCGGTCAGCGACACCGGCTGACCGGACTGGAACGGCACGATCAGCCGGTCGCGGGCCGAGACGATGCCGGCCTCGATGCCTTCCGCATGGTTGCCCGCGCGCAGGGCGGGCAGGACGGCGGTGGACAGGACCCGGGCCGCGCGCCCGTCATAGACCGGATCGTAGCCAGAGCCGAGCGCGATCCGCGCCTCGCGGCGTTCCGTGTCGAGAAGCATCAGGATGCCGTCGTTGCGTTCGGCGCCACCGATGCCCCAGGCATTGAACAGATCCCTGGCATAGGTCTCGATGTCCCGTCCCGCTCCGCCCCGGGCGTCGAGACCCGGCAGGGTGACGACGACCATCTGCACCCCGGTCTCGTCCCGCGTGCTTTCCAGCAGGCGCGTGATCCGCCCCTCTTGGGTGGCATCCAGCACATCGGCGAAATCGGAGAGCGTATCGCTGAGCGGCTCGGGAAGCGACTGGGCAAGGGCCGAGGTGGCCAGCGTCAGCCAGACGGCAAGGGACCTGAGAAACATGATGCAAGCATTTCTTGAACTGTCTTTGACACCAGCATGACATCTTCCTCGCGGCAGTCAAACGATCCGACCTGCACCCGGATCACAAACCGGCCATCGACCCGGGACTGGGTGAGATAGATCCGCCCATCGTCGTTGATCCGTTGCAAGAGCGCCTCGGTGGCCGCATCTGTTTCCAGCGCGAAGGAAAAGAGCGAAAGCCGCGGCTCGGTCACGATCTCGACCCCCGGCAGCGCGGCCAGCCGGTTGCGTTCCTCCACCGCCCAGCGGACATGGTTGCGAATCCGCTGCCGCAGCCCTTCCAGCCCGTAGGCGCGCAGCACGAACCACAGTTTCAGCGCACGGAAGCGGCGGCCGAGCGGCACGGTCCATTCGTTGAAATTGACGATCTCCTCGCGCCCGGCCGTTTCCAGATAGGTCGGCCGCAAGCCCAGGGTGCGGACCTGCGCGCCGGGATCCCTCAGGAACTGGACCGAACAGTCGAACTGCGCGCCCAGCCACTTGTGCGGATTGAAGACGATGGAATCGGCGCCCTCGACCCCGGCCCAGAGGTGACGGAACTCGGGGCAGATCATCGCCGATCCGGCCCAGGCGGCATCGACATGGACCGGCACGCCCTCGGTCCGTGCCACGGCCACGCAGTCGGCGATGCGGTCGAAGGCGCCGATGCTGGTGCCCCCGGCGCAGAGGATCACGCCCGCCGGGACCATCCCCGCCGCCCGGTCCGCCGCGATGGCTGCCGCCAGCGCCGGGCCGGTCATCGCGCGGTCGGCGTCGGTCGCGACCTTGACGAGATTGCGCTGCCCGATCCCGGCGACCCGGATCGCCTTGTCCACACTGGAATGGGTCTCGGCGCTGGCATAGAAGCGCAAGACGGGTGCGCCGCTCAGCCCCTCGTCCAGCCCGCGCCAGCCGAGCGCCTTCTCGCGCATCGTCAGAACGGCCGAGAGCGTGGCGTTCGTCGCCGAATCGTGGATCGTGCCGACAAGGCCCTCGGGCAGGCCGACCGCCTGGCGCAGCCAGTCCACCATGACCTGCTCGACCTCGGTCGCGGCCGGAGAGGTCTGCCAGATCAGCGCGTTGCAGGCCATGGCGTTGACCAGCTGTTCGGCCAGCATCGAGGCTGGGGCGGCGTTGGCCGGGAAATAGGCGAAGAAGCGCGGATGCTGCCAATGGGTCATGCCGGCCGGCACGATCCGTTCGAAATCCGCCCAGATCGCGTCCATGGGTTCGGCGGCCTCGGGCGGGGCAGGGGGCAGCTGCCGGGCGACCGCGCCGGGAATCAGCGGCGCGCGCACC
>JBKBRG010000544.1:0-2018 GCA_046292325.1 Tabrizicola sp. | reverse complement strand
CGCCGGCCACGGCCAGCCAGCCCAGCCAGGGATGGAAGACGAAGATCACCGCGACGAAGAGCGGAGCCCAGGGCGCGTCGAAGATCGCCAGCACCACGGGCGAGGCCCAGAATCGGGCCAGCGCGTCGAGGTCGCGCTGTGCCGCCAGGGCGGCTGGATCCTGCGGCGCGACGGTCAGGCGGCGGAAGGCGGCCGACAGGACGCGCGGGTCCAGCCGCTCCTGCAGCCGCGCGCCGACCCGGGCCATGATCCGCCCGCGAGCGTAATCGAGGATCCCCATCACCAGGAACAGGAAGGCCATCAGGATCGACAGCGCCATGAGCGTCTCTTCCGACCGCGACACCAGCACGCGGTCATAGACCTGCAGCATGTAGAGCGGCGCGGTCAGCATCAGCAGGTTGACAAGGGCCGAGAACAGGAAAGTGGTCACGAACGCCTGGCGCGAGGCTGCCCGCACGGCGGAAAGCTCTGCCATTCCGGCCCGTGTTTCGGCGATCTGTGTCGCGGTGTCCGTCATCTGTCCTTCCTTGGCGTCTTCCTGCCACAGGCGGCGCATCCGCCACGTTTGACCGTTGTCTTGGTCAGGACGGGGACTTATGCCTTGGCCGGCGGCTCGTGAAGACTAGTCTTAGCGGCGTCGAGGCCGGACAGTAGGGACATGGTTCTGAACATTCCATTCATTTCGGGAAAGGTCCCGCCGATTTCGGCAATGGTGATGTCGGCATGCCTGCTTCTTGCCGCCTGTGCCGCGCCCTCCGGTCCCGATGCGATCAACGACCCCTTCGAGCCCGCAAACCGCAAGGTGCACGGCTTGAACAAGGCGGTGGACCGCACGCTGGTCGGCCCGGCCTCGAAGGGCGTCGGCATCGTGCCCGAACCCGTCAAGCGCGGGATCGGCAACCTGGCCGACACGCTGAACCTGCCCGGCGACATCGCCAACAACCTGTTGCAGCTCCGCCTGGCCGATGCGGGGCAGAACACGCTGCGGCTGGGCGTGAACCTGACCTTCGGCGTCGCGGGCCTGTTCGACTTCTCCTCCGCCATCGGGCTGGAGGGCAAACCCACCGATTTCGGCGAGACGCTGCACGTCTGGGGGGTGGGAGAGGGGCCCTATCTGGAACTGCCCCTGGCCGGACCGTCCACCGCCCGCGATACGGTGGGGATGATCGTCGATACCGTCTTCGATCCGGTCAGCAACGCCCTGCCGGTCCGCGAGGCCAACGCGGCACGCATCATCCGGCTCATCTCACGGCTTGGTGATCGCGACCGCTTCTCGGCCACGGTGGATTCGATCCTATATGAAAGTGCGGACAGCTATGCCCAGGCGCGGCTTCTCTACCTTCAGAACCGGCGGTTCCAGCTGGCGCGGGGCAAGGCGGCGGGCAGCGCCGAAGGTGCTGGCGACGACGCATTCATCGACCCCTACGAGGACCCCTATGCAGAATGACATCAGCCTCTCGCGCCGCGGCTTTGCCGCAAGTCTCGCCGCCGCAGTCGCAGCGTTCGCGCTGCCACGCCCGGCTCTGGCGCTGACGGCCGAGGCGGCCAAGGGGCTGGTGGACAAGACCGTTGCCGACATCCAGGGCATCATCAACTCGGGCAGGTCCGAAAGCGCGATGCTGAAGGATTTCGAGAAGCTCTTTGCCCGCTATGCCGACGTGCCCACCATCGCCCGATCGGTCCTGGGCACCGCGGCGCGTTCGGCCACGAAGGCGCAGCTTTCGGCCTATACCAGCGCCTTCCAGGGCTACATCAGCCGCAAATACGGCCGCCGCTTCCGCGAGTTCGAGGGCGGGCGCATCGAGGTGGCCGAGGCCAGGGCGGTGAAAAGCTATTACGAGGTGATCTCGACCGCGAAGCTGAAGGGTCAGGCACCGTTCGAGGTCCGCTGGCACGTCAGCGACAAGTCGGGCAAGAGCCTGTTCTTCAACATCATCATCGAGGGCGTGAACATGCTGGCCTCGGAACGCACCGAAATGGGTGCGCTTCTGGACCAGCGCAAGGGCGACCTCGACCGG
>JBKBRG010000543.1:0-2018 GCA_046292325.1 Tabrizicola sp. | reverse complement strand
CGACCGGGCCGAGCCGCGCCTCGAGCATCTGGCGGAGGCGGTCGAACTCGGCCGGACGCGAGGTGGCGACGATGGTCACGTCGCCGACCCGCTGCCAGGGGACGAGCCCGTGGCGCAGGCAGTCCTGCACGCCAACCGCGTCGATCAGGCGGGGATCGGGCAGGGCGCTGTCCAGATCGACGAGGCGGATGCCGTGGTTGCGGGCATCCACGCCGAGAAGGTCACGTTCGACCACCAGGCCGCGCGCGCGCAGGACATCGGGCAGGCGCCCGGCCTCGCGCCCCTGATGCGACAGGACCGACAGCATGTCATCGGGTGCGACCACGCCTTCGCGCAGCAGCGATGCGCCGACGGCGAACCGGCGCGGTCCGCGGACCGGGGCGCAGGAAGGATCATCAGTTGCACGTCTGGCCAACGCCATCCCGGTTCCCCACCTTGTGGAGCCCAGTCTGCGTGCGACCGGTTAACGGGCGGTTAATCCTGCCGGCCCGGTCTCAGGCGGCGCGGCGGGACTGCATGGCGGCGGCAAAGCGTTCGAACAGGTAGAAGCTGTCCTGTGGGCCGGGCGAGGCTTCGGGATGATACTGGACCGAATAGACCGGCTTGCCATCGAGGGCGATGCCGCAGTTGGTGCCGTCGAACAGGCTGACGTGGGTCTCGATGACCCCGCGGGGCAGGGTGTCGGCGTCCACGGTGAAGCCGTGGTTCATCGAGGTGATCTCGACCTTGCCGGTGGTCAGGTCCTTGACCGGGTGGTTCGCGCCGTGGTGGCCGTGGTTCATCTTGCGCGTCTTCGCCCCGAGTGCCAGCGCCAGCATCTGGTGGCCGAGGCAGATGCCGAAGAGCGGCAGGTCGCGCTTCAGCACACCCTGGATCATCGGCACGGCATAGGCGCCGGTCGCGGCCGGGTCGCCGGGGCCGTTCGAGAGGAACACGCCCTCGGGGTTCAGCGCCAGCACGTCCTCGGCGGTGGCGGTGGCGGGCAGGACGGTCACGTCGCAGCCGACCGAGGCCAGGCAGCGCAGGATGTTGCGCTTGGCACCGTAATCGACGGCGACGACCCTGAAGCCCGGACCTTCACGGCGCGTATAGCCTTCGGGCCAGGCCCAGCGTTTCTCGTCCCAGCGATAGCTTTGCGCGCAGGTCACCTCCTTCGCGAGGTCGAGCCCGACGAGCCCCTTCCACGCCCGGGCCCTGGCCACGAGCCGCTCGATGTCGAATTTCCCCTCGGGGTCATGCGCCAGCGTCACATGCGGCGCGCCCTGCTGGCGGATCGCGCGGGTCAGGCGCCGGGTGTCCACCCCGCCGATGCCGATGCGGCCGATCTTCGCCAGCCACCCGGTCAACTCGCCCGTCGCGCGCCAGTTCGACGGCTCGGTCGGATCCCACTTCACCACCATGCCGGCGGCAGAGGGAGTGCCGGTCTCGTCATCCTCGGGGGTGATCCCGGTGTTGCCGATGTGGGGGAAGGTGAAGGTGACGACCTGACCGGCATAGGAGGGGTCGGTCATGATCTCCTGGTAGCCGGTCATTGCGGTGTTGAACACAAGCTCGGCGACCGTCTCGCCGGTGGCACCGAAGCCCTTGCCGTAGAAGATGGTCCCATCGGCCAGAGCGAGGCAGGCGGTAGCATCGCGCGGCGCGGGCATGGTCGACTCTCCTTTTGGCAAATTGCGCGGAAACTAAGGGGTGCAGGGGGCAGGGTCAAGGGTGAACGCGAAAAGGTTTATCGTTCAATATCAATGGCTTGGCAAATTTCGCCAAGGTTGCGGTCAGGCCGGGTTCGGGGTATTGTGCTGCACTTGGGGAAACTATCGGAAAGACCTGCCATGCTTTTGCGCGACCGTCTGCAGACGGCCCTCAAGGAGGCCATGAAGGCCAAGGAGGCCGATCGCCTTTCGACGCTGCGCCTGATCAACGCCGCCATCAAGGACCGCGAGATCGCCCTGCGGGGCGAAGGCGACGCGGGCGAGGTGGGCGAGGCCGAGATCCTGCAGATCATGGGCAAGATGGTGAAG
>JBKBRG010000542.1:0-2019 GCA_046292325.1 Tabrizicola sp. | reverse complement strand
GGGGCAGGGTCGCTGGCGCAGGTCGTCACTGCGGCAATGGGCAACAGGACCCGGATGCAGGGGATGAAGGCCTTCTTCGAGGGGGTCGGAACCGGCGACAGTGCCGGCATCTGGGAAGGCGCGCCGAACCTGCGCCCGGATTTCCGGGCGATCCACCAGAAGAAACTCGACAAGGCCGCAAGGGCTGCCAGGGCAGAGGAGATGATCTGATGCTGGTGCAGGATCACGACCGGGCGGGCGGCTACTGGGGGGCGGTCTATGCCTTCTGCGCCGTCAAGGGCCTTCAGGTGGTGATCGACGGCCCCGTGGGCTGCGAGAACCTGCCGGTGACCTCGGTCCTGCATTATACCGATGCGCTGCCGCCGCATGAGTTGCCCATCGTGGTCACGGGCCTCGGCGAAGAGGAACTCGGCCGCGACGGGACGGAAGGCGCAATGCGGCGGGCGCGGAAGGTGCTGGACCCCGCGCTGCCGGCGGTGGTGGTGACGGGAAGCATCGCCGAGATGATCGGCGGCGGGGTCACGCCCATGGGCACCAACATCCAACGCTTCCTGCCGCGCACCATCGACGAGGACCAGTGGCAGGCCGCCGACCGGGCGATGACCTGGATCTTCACCGAATTCGGCATGACCAAGGGACGGATGCCGCCCGAGACGCCGCGCCCCGAAGGGTCGAAGCCGCGCGTCAACATCCTGGGGCCGATGTATGGCACCTTCAACATGGCCAGCGATCTGCACGAGATCCGCCGTCTGGTCGAAGGCATCGGGGCCGAGGTCAACATGGTGATGCCGCTCGGCGCCCATCTGGCCGAGATGCGCAACCTGGTGAATGCGGATGCCAACATCGTGATGTATCGCGAATTCGGGCGGGGCCTGGCCGAGCTTCTGGGCAAGCCCTACCTGCAGGCGCCGATCGGGCTGGAAAGCACCACGCTTTTCCTGCGCAAGCTGGGCGAGATCCTGGGGCTGGACCCCGAACCCTTCATCGCCCGCGAGAAGCATTCGACGCTGAAGCCGCTGTGGGATCTCTGGCGGTCGGTGACGCAGGATTTCTTTGCCACCGCAAGCTTCGCCATCGTCGCGAACGAGACCTATACCCGCGGCATCCGGCATTTCCTGGAGGAAGACCTCGGCCTGCCCTGCGCCTTCGCGGTGCCGCGGCTGGCCGGGCAGAAGACCAACAACGAAGGCGTGCGGGCACTGATGAAACAGCACCGGCCGCTGATCGTGCTGGGGTCGATCAACGAGAAGATCTACCTCGCCGAACTGAAGGGCGGGCACGGCCCGGCACCAAGCTTCATCCCGGCCAGCTTCCCCGGCGCCGCGATCCGGCGCGCGACGGGGACGCCGTTCATGGGCTATGCCGGGGCGGTCTACCTGCTGCAGGAGGTGTGCAACGGGCTCTTCGACGCGCTGTTCCACATCCTGCCCCTCGGGTCCGAGATGGACAGCGCCTCGGCCACGCCCACGACCTTGCGCCGCGACATGCCCTGGGACACCGACGCCCAGATGGCGCTGGAGCGGATCCTCGCCCAGCACCCGGTGCTGACCCGCATTTCCGCCGCGCGCACGCTGCGCGATGCGGCCGAGAAGGCCGCGCTCGACCACGGGGCCGAGCGTGTCGTCCTGGAATTCGTCGAACCCCTGGCGGGGGGAAGTGCCGCCGGGGTCAAAGGGGGAGAGAAGGCATGAGCGACCAGAGCTACATCAGCCACGTCCAGCTGAAGGCGATGCATCACAAGCGCACGCCGAAGGCGGAATACGCGACCTACTTCGCGCTGATCCTGATCCTTGCGCTGCCGGTGCAGTGCCTGGTCTGGCTCGGCTCGGCGCTCCGCCACATGAGACTTCCGGCGCAGGGTCCCCTCGCGCGCGCGCTGCGCGACGCCGAGGAGATCACGCCCTCGATCTTCCGCCCCTGAGGGGCGGATCGGAAGACCCGACGCGGTGCGCCCGCCCGTCCGGTGAAGCCTTCGGGGAGGGCGGGGAAACCCGGCCTTTCCGGAACCTACGGAGCAGC
>JBKBRG010000541.1:0-2021 GCA_046292325.1 Tabrizicola sp. | reverse complement strand
CGAGGAGTTCGCCCGCGACGTGCTGGCCAAGGGGCTGGGTGTTTCCCATGTCGTCGTCGGCGCCGATTTCTGCTTCGGCAAGGGCCGGGCCGGCACCGCCCGCGACCTTGCCGCGCTGGGGGACCGCTTCGGTTTTGCCACCACCATCGCGCCGCTGGTCGAGATTGCCGGGCGCGAGGTCTCCTCCACCGCGATCCGCCAGGCGCTGAGCGAGGGGCGACCCCGCGACGCCGCCGCCATGCTGGGCCACCTGCACCGGATCGAGGGCGAGGTGATCCATGGCGAGAAGCGCGGCCGCGAGCTGGGCTATCCGACCGCCAACATGGCGCTGACCGGCCTGCACCTGCCGCGTTTCGGTGTCTATGCCGTCAAGGTCGATGTGCTGACCGGCCCGCATGCCGGGTCCTACATGGGCGCGGCGAGCCTCGGCGTGCGGCCCATGTTCCGGGGCGAGGTGCCGAACCTCGAAACCTACCTGATGGACTTCAAGGGCGACCTCTACGGCCACCACCTTTCCGTCGCGCTGGTCGATTACCTGCGCCCCGAGATGACCTTCGACGGCCTGCCCGCCCTGATCGCGCAGATGGAGTCCGACTGCGCCCGGGCCCGGGCCATCCTGTCCGCGTCATGACCGGGCTCCGCCCCCGGTTCTGGGAGACGGTGGCGCTCTCGAAACTCACCCAGGCCGAATGGGAGGCGCTCTGCGACGGCTGCGGCAAGTGCTGCCTGAACAAGCTGGAATACGAGGACACGGGCGAGGTCGCCTATACCCGCATCGCCTGCCGTCTGTTCGATGGTGAAACCTGCCGGTGCCGCGACTATCCGAACCGCAAGCAGCACGTCCCGGAATGCGTGGTGCTGACGCCCGCCACCCTGCCGAGGATCGCCTACTGGATGCCCGCGACCTGTGCCTACAAGCTGTTGTTCCAGAAAGGGAAACTGCCCGACTGGCACCCGCTTCTGACCGGCGATCCGGACAGCACCCACAGGTCGGGCAATTCCATCAAGGGGATCGCCCTGTCGGAAACCGACGTGCCCGAGGACGACTGGGAAGACTACCTGATCGAGGAAACCCCCTGATGCGCTTTGCTTCCGACAACACCTCGGGCGCAGCCCCCGAGATCATGGCCGCGATCCTCAAGGCCAACGACGGCTATGAACCGAGCTATGGCGCCGATGCCGCGATGGCCCGTGTCACCGATCTGGTGCGCGAAATCTTCGAGGCTCCGCAGGCCGAGATCCGGCTCGTCGCCACCGGCACTGCCGCGAATGCCCTGGCCATCGCGACCCATGTCCAGCCCTGGGACGCGGTGTTCTGCCACAGCCACGCCCATATCGCCGAGGACGAATGCAACGCGCCCGAGTTCTATTCCGGCGCCAAGCTGGTCCTGATCCCCGGCGAACATGGCAAGATCACTCCCGACGCCCTTGCGCTGGCGCTCTCCACCACCGGGGAAAGCGGCGTGCATGGCGTGCAGCGGGGAATGCTGTCGCTGACCAATGTCACCGAGGCCGGAACGGTCCATACCCCCGCGGAAATCGCTGCGCTGACCGCGCTTGCGAAAGCCAGGGGCATTCCCTGCCACCTCGACGGCGCGCGCCTTGCCAATGCGCTGGTGGCCACGGGCGCCACCCCGGCCGAGATGACCTGGAAGGCCGGGATCGACGTGCTGTCGCTGGGCGGGACCAAGAACGGCTGCCTCGGGGTCGAGGGCGTCGTCCTCTTCGACCCGGCGAAGGCCTGGGAACTGGAGTTGCGGCGCAAGCGGGGCGGGCATCTCTTCTCCAAGCACCGCTTCCTGTCGGCGCAGATGGAGGCCTATCTGACCGATGGTCTCTGGCTGCGGCTGGCGGCCCAGGCCAATGCGATGGGCCAGCGCCTGGCGCAGGGTCTGCGCGACCGGCAGGCACATGTGCCCCCGGCGGACGCCAACATGCTGTTCCCGGAATGGGCCGCGGGACATCACGCCAGGCTCGAGGCCGCCGGCGCCTACTATTACCGCTTCCCCGCCCCCGAAGGC
>JBKBRG010000540.1:0-2024 GCA_046292325.1 Tabrizicola sp. | reverse complement strand
TGCGATGCTTCTCTCCGGTGGGGTCATAGCTCAGATGGGAGAGCGCTTGAATGGCATTCAAGAGGTCGGGGGTTCGATTCCCCCTGGCTCCACCAACTAGAACCCTCGGGTTCACACCGAAAGCGGCCTGCTTCTGATGAAGCGGGCCGTTTTGGTTTTGTCCCCGCAGCAGCAGAAAAACTTCAGCGGACGAACGAATTCTGTCTGATCGCCGTTGCATAGCGGCAGGAGACCGACCCTGGCCGGCGATCTTCGGACGGGATGGGGCCAGACGGCCGCGTCCCCTCGCCTGATCACGGCAACCACCCATTGCCCCGGCGGCTGTCACCTCCATCTTTAATTCTCATGCTGAAATAATTCTTGCGTTTTTCCGGCCCTCCGCTTTGATGGTCCAACGTCCCGTTTCCACCGGCGCGCCCCACGCCCCCAGTTTCGCAGGACCTGCCATGCCAGCCAAGGATCCGGACCCCGCGTTCCTCGTCCGGGACGAAACCGCGCTGCGGGCGCTCTATCCGCCGACTCACAGGCTGGCCGCCTTGAAATCGCTGGGATTTCTGGACGCCCACGCGCGCGCGTTCATCCGCCGCTCGCCCTTCCTGACCATAGGCACGCAGAACCGCGAGGGGCGCGCCGATGTCAGCCCGCGCGGCGATCCGCCCGGATTCGTGCTGGTGCTGGACGACCGGACGCTGGCGATTCCGGATCGGCCGGGCAACAACCGGCTGGACACCCTGTCGAACATCCTTGCCAACCCGAACGTGGGCCTTCTGTTCATGGTGCCCGGCTTTGACGACACGCTGCGGGTGAACGGCACGGCGCAGCTTTCGACCGACCCCGATCTCTTGCGCGCCATGGCGGTCAATGATCGCCTGCCGACCCTGGCCATCGTCGTTTCGGTGTCCGAGGTCTTCCTGCACTGCGCCAAGGCCTTCCGCCGCTCGCGGCTGTGGGACCCCGCGGCCCGGCAGGACCGCGCCGAAATGCCCAGCCTGCTGAAGATGATTCTCGACCAGACCACCGGCGCCCCGCAGGACCCGGCCGAGATGCGGAAGATCGACGAGGGGCTGGAAGCGGACTACCGCGCCTCGATGTATTGACCTATTCGGCCGGCTGGGCGCCCCGGCGACCGCCGGTCGGCAGCTTTTCCGGCCGATGCGCGGCATACCACTCGCGCCGCTTCTGCCGCTGCCAGAACCAGGGCTTCGGATTGTCGGCCCGGGTGACCAGCATCAGCAGCGACGGGATGATGACCAGCGTCAGCACCGTGGCGAAGGCAAGGCCATAGACGATGGCCGACGACAGCGCGATCCACCACTGGGTCGAGGGCGCGCCGATCGTCACCTCGTGGCTGAGCAGTTCCAGGTTCAGGCCGAAGGCGATGGGCAGGACGCCGAGGATCGCCGTCAGCGCGGTCAGGACCACCGGCCGGGCGCGTTCGCGGCAGGTCTGCAGGATCGCCTCGATCTTCGGGCGCCCCTCGCGGCGCAGCGTGTCATAGGTGTCGATCAGCACGATGTTGTTGTTCACCACGACCCCCGCCAGCGCGATGATCCCGATCCCGGTCATCACCATGGTGAAGGGCTGCCCCATGATCATCAGCCCAAGGAGCACGCCGATGGTGGACATCACCACCGCCGACAGCACCAGCCCGACCGAGGTGAAGCTGTTGAACTGCGCCAGAAGCACGATGAAGATCAGGAAGATCGCCGCGCCGAAGGCCTTGGACAGGAAGGCGCCGGCCTCGGCCTGCTCGGCGTCCTCGCCCGCCAGCTTCCAGCGGATGCCGTATTGGTCCAGGCCCGCGGCCTCCATCTCCCTGGTGATCTGCGCATAGATCGCGTCAGCCTGCACGCCCTCGCGGATACCGGCCTGCACGGTGACGGTCCTGGCCCCGTCAAGCCGGGTCAGCGTGCCGGTCGTCGGGGCGGCGCTGCGGGTGACGAAGTTCGAGATCGGCACCGAGCCTTCCGCCGTCTGGATGCGCAGCTGGTCCAGCGCCGAGATCGTGCGCTGGTCGGCGGGAA
>JBKBRG010000539.1:0-2042 GCA_046292325.1 Tabrizicola sp. | reverse complement strand
TTGGGAGAGATGTCGGGGAAGGGGATCATGAGGCCCTCGTCTATGCCGGTCCGCTTGTCGCGGGCGGGGCGCGGGATGTCAACCGCGCGCCCCGTGTGCTGTGGCTTGCCCTGCCGGGCGGGCGGGGCCATATAGGGCGAAAGCAGAGGAGATGGCCCATGCAGACCCGCAACAAGTTCCTCGACGACATGAGCCAGCTCATGACCAACGCGATGGGCGTGGCCCAGGGCGCCAAGGCCGAGGCCGAGACGGCGTTCAAGAGCTGGATCGACCGCTGGATGGCCGACCGCGACTTCGTGACGCGAGAGGAGTTCGACGCCGTGCGCGCCATGGCGCAGAAGGCGCGCGAGGAAAACGCGGCGCTGGAGGCGCGCATCGCCGCGCTGGAAGCGGCGCTGGCCAAGGGGAAATGACCCGGCCGACCGCTTGTCGGTGACGTCGTTCCCCGCGCCCGCGACGCGCCGATGAAACCGGATGATGAGCGGTCCGGGGAGCGGTCCGGGAAGCCTTCCCGCGTAACCGCCCCGGCGAACCGCGCAGTCAGGTCCGTATCAGCCGGAAGGCGGCAGAGGCCCCCCAGCCGGCAATGGCGGCCAGGACCAGCGACAGAAGACCGTAGACCAGCGGCTGTTCCTGCGCCAGGTTGAAGAGGAACCGTTCCAGCCCTTCCTTCCGCACGCCGATCACCCGCTCCTGGCTGGCGATCACCCGCCTGTCGCGCAAGAGGAACAGCCGCACCTTGTATTCGCCCTCGGTCAGGTTGGACGGCAGGATGATGTCGGTGCGGAACAGCGTGTCCTCGGTCAGCTCGACCTTGCCTTCCAGCAGGCGATAGCGCCCTTCGCTGGTCCGCACACGCATCAGCGCCTTGACGAACTCTCCTGACCCGTCGGCCTCGGCCGCGATGCCGATGGCGCGGATGACACGCTCGACCGAGATGCCGTAGCGCAGATCGTCCGTGTCGGACAGGATGTGCTGCAACGGCCCGGTGGTGGCCACCGCGTAGAAGGTGGGTGCGCTGTCGACCCTGACCGAGGCGGTGTTGACCCAGATCCCGGCAACGCGCCCCTTGCGACGCACATCGACCGGGGTCGAGGGGCCCTCGACCGTGACGATGACCTCGAGCGCGCCCGTGTCAGGCGGTGGGGCGTCGCGCTTGACCGCGCCGTAGATCAGGATCTCGGACCCGTCGAAATCGGCGGTGATCGACACGCGGTTCTGGCTCATCCCGGCGACGATGACTTCCTGCGCCGCGGCGGGAAGCGTCAGGGCCAGGCAGAGGGCCAGCGCGCGGATCACGGCAGCACCCCGGCGACCGAATAGAGTTCGGAGGGCTTGACCAGCAGGTCGACGGCAATGCGGATCGAAACGGCCAGCACCAGAAGGGACAGGAGGATGCGCAATTGTTCGGCCTTCAGCCGGACGCCGACCCGCGTGCCGATCTGGGCTCCCACGACGCCGCCCAGGATCAGCAGCAATGCAAGCAGCATGTCGACGGTCTGGCTCGTGACGGCATGCATGACGGTGGTGAAGGCGGTGACGAAGATGATCTGGAACAGCGAGGTGCCGATCACGACCTTGGTGGGCATGCCGAGGAGGTAGATCATCGCCGGCACCAGGATGAAGCCGCCCCCCACGCCCATGATTGCCGACAGGATCCCGACCGCAGCCCCGATCAGGGCCGGGGGGATCACGCTGATGTAGAGGCCCGAGGCGCGGAATTTCATCTTGAAGGGCAGGCCGTGGACCCAGGAATGCACATGGGCGCGGCGGACCGTCGCTCCGCCGCTCTGGCGCGCGCGCAAGAGGCTCCGCAGGCTTTCCTGGAACATCAGCGCGCCGATCAGGCCCAGGAAGATGACGTAGGACAGCTGCACGAACAGGTCGATCTGCCCGAGCCGGGTCATCCAGGCGAAGATCCAAACCCCGATGGCCGAGCCGACGACGCCTCCGATCAACAGGACCGTGCCCATCGTGAAATCGACGCCCTTGCGCCTGAGTTGCGCAAGGACGCCCGAGATCGACGAGGCCACGACCTGGTT
>JBKBRG010000538.1:0-2055 GCA_046292325.1 Tabrizicola sp. | reverse complement strand
AAACCCTCCAGCCCGCCGGCGGCAGGGGGAGCGCCCGGTGAAATACCTGAACCTCGCCCTGCTGGTGCTGTTCCCGGTCGCCTGGTTCGCCCCCCTGATGCGGGCCGCGATCCTGCCGGTCTTCGGCATGGACGAGATCAGTGTCGTGACCGGCCTGCAATCCCTGTGGGAAAGCGACGCGGCGCTGGCGCTTCTCGTCACCTTCCTTGCGGTCTTCGCACCCTATGCCAAGACCATCGGCCTGGCGTTGCTGCACTTCGGCCTGCTGAGCCCGCGCGCCCTGCCCGCGCTGGAGATCCTGGGCAAGCTGGCCATGGCGGACGTGTTCCTGATCGCACTCTACATCGTCATCGTGAAGGGGGCCGGCATGGTTACCGTGGAAACAGCCTGGGGTCTCTACTTCCTTACCGGCTGCATCCTGGCCTCGATCCTGATCTCGTGGAAGTCAGGGCCAAAGCCCTGACCTTTCGTCCTTTTCCTGCCAGGATCGCAGCATGGGGGGCGACCGGGCCCGGAGTGGATCCCATCGCACGCTCGCCTTGATGCTGCCCCAAACACCCGTCACTGTCCCGTCTCATGAAACAGACCACGTCCTTCACCTGCACTGTCTGCGGCGCCGCCTATCGCAAATGGGCCGGCAAGTGCGACGCCTGCGGCGGGTGGAACACGATCGTGGAAGAGGCGCCGCTGTCCGCCGGGCCGAAGCCGCTTGGCGCCAGGGGCCGCGCCATACCGCTCTGCGATCTTGCGACCGAGGAAGCCCCGCCGCCCCGCGCCTCCTCGGGGATCGCGGAACTCGACCGCGTCCTCGGCGGCGGCCTCGTGCCCGCCTCGGCGATCCTCGTCGGCGGCGATCCGGGGATCGGCAAGTCCACGCTTCTGTTGCAGGCCGCCGCGAGTTTCGCCCGAAAGGGGCTGAAATGTCTCTACATCTCGGGCGAGGAAGCTTCCGCCCAGGTCCGGATGCGCGCACAGCGGCTGGGCCTGACCGACGCCCCGGTCGGCCTTGGCGCCGAGACCAACCTGCGCGACATCCTGACCACGCTCGACGCCGAACGCCCGGCGCTGGCGATCGTCGATTCGATCCAGACCATGTGGCTGGACAGCGTCGAGGCCGCGCCCGGCTCGGTCTCGCAGGTGCGCGCCGCGGCACATGAGCTGGTCAGCTTCGCCAAGCGGCGCGGCGTGGCCGTGATCCTCGTCGGGCATGTCACCAAGGACGGCCAGATCGCCGGTCCGCGCGTGGTCGAGCACATGGTCGACACGGTGCTCTACTTCGAGGGCGAGCGCGGCCACCAGTTCCGCATCCTGCGCGCGGTGAAGAACCGCTTCGGCCCGGCGGACGAGATCGGCGTCTTCGAGATGACCGGCGGGGGCCTTGCCGAGGTGCCGAACCCCTCGGCCCTGTTCCTGGCCAACCGCGACCAGCCCGCCCCCGGCTCGGCGGTCTTTTCCGGCATCGAGGGCACCCGCCCGGTCCTGACCGAGATCCAGGCGCTGGTCGCCCCCTCCACGCTTGCCAGCCCGCGCCGGACGGTCGTCGGCCTCGACAGCGGACGGGTCTCGACGATCCTTGCCGTGCTGGAGGCGCGCTGCGGCATCCCCTTCGCGGGGCTCGACGTGTTCCTGAACGTGGCGGGTGGACTGCGGGTCAACGAGCCCGCCGCCGACCTTGCCGTGGCCGGCGCCCTGCTGTCGGCGCGCGAGGATGTGGCAATCCCGCCCGACATGGTGCTTTTCGGCGAGGTCAGCCTGTCCGGGGCCTTGCGCCCGGTCGGGCAAACCGAAAACAGGTTGAAAGAGGCCTCGAAACTTGGTTTCTCACAGGCGACCGTGCCGTCCCATTCGAAGATCGACGGCGCGGCAGGGCTGACGGTGCGGCAGATGCCGGACCTTACGGCCTTTGTGGGCGAGATGTTCGGGGCGGGATAAGCCCTTGGTTAAAGAACGGGATTGGGGACGCAAACGATGGAAAACCTGACCGCAGTCGATGGTGGTGCGGCGCTCATCATCATCATTTCGGCCATCCTCGCCTTCTCGCGCGGTCTGGTGCGG
>JBKBRG010000537.1:0-2066 GCA_046292325.1 Tabrizicola sp. | reverse complement strand
CGTGACGGGCCGATTCGTCCGCAGCATCACCGCCACGAGGCAGGCGCAGCGGAAACGGCCGTCGATGAGCACGAGATCGGGCTGGACGAAATCCGGCCGGTCCCAGACCGACAGCGCATAGCGGTGAAACTTGTGGTGCTCGCGCGGTTTCAGCGGGACGCCCCAGGCGCCGGTCGGGCCGATGTCGGCCCAGTGCACCTGCACCCGGTCGGAGACCCCCGCGACATGCGAGGCCAGTCGCACCGCCCAGTCACGGTCGCTTTCCACGGCAAAGACCCGGGCGCCAAGTTCGGCCGCCAGCACGGTGGACCCGCCGCTGCCATATTCCAGGATCGTCCCCGCCCCGGCATAGGCGCGGGCAAGGAACCGGGCCTCGGCGTCGCCGAAGGTCAGCGCAAAGCCCGGCGCCCCCTCGTCCCGTTCCGCATCCTGCATGTCCGACATCCCCGAAAGGCCGCCGGCACCCGGCCATGCCGCCAGGACCGGCCCGCCATCGGGCCCGGCGCCCGAAGGCGGGCGGCCGTCGATCCGGCCGGTATGTGGTGCAGCCCGCGCCATCCGCCGGTCAGCCGACCGAGCCTTCCAGGCTGATCGCGACCAGGCTCTGCGCCTCCATCGCGAATTCCATCGGCAGGGCCTGGAGAACCTCCTTGCAGAAGCCGTTCACCACCAGCGCCACGGCCTCTTCCTCGTCCATCCCCCGGCTGCGGCAGTAGAACAGCTGGTCGTCGTCCACCTTCGACGTGGTCGCCTCATGTTCGACGCGCGAGGAATTGTTGCGCACCTCGATATAGGGCACGGTATGCGCCCCGCATTTGTCGCCGATCAGAAGACTGTCGCATTGGGTATAGTTGCGGCTGTCGTGGGCGCGCGGGTGCATGGACACCAGACCGCGATAGGTATTCTGCGCCCGGCCTGCGCTGATCCCCTTGGACACGATGCGCGATCTGGTGCGTTTGCCGAGATGGACCATCTTGGTGCCCGTATCGGCCTGCTGGGCGTTGTTGGCGATGGCGATCGAATAGAATTCGCCCTGGGAATCGTCGCCGCGCAGGATGCAGGAGGGGTATTTCCAGGTGATCGCCGACCCGGTTTCCACCTGGGTCCACATCACCTTGGCCCGGTCGCCCCGGCAATCGGCGCGCTTGGTGACGAAGTTGTAGATCCCGCCCACCCCGTTCTCGTCGCCCGGATACCAGTTCTGCACCGTGGAATATTTCACCTCGGCGTCCTTCAGGATCACGATCTCGACCACCGCCGCATGCAGCTGGTTGGTGTCGCGCTTGGGCGCGGTGCAGCCTTCGAGGTAGCTGACGTAGGACCCTTCGTCGGCCACGATCAGCGTGCGTTCGAACTGGCCGGTGTTTTCCGCGTTGATGCGGAAATAGGTGGACAGCTCCATCGGGCAGCGCACGCCCTTGGGGATGTAGACGAAGGAGCCGTCCGAGAACACGGCGCTGTTCAGCGTGGCGAAGAAGTTGTCGGTCGGCGGCACCACCGAGCCCAGATACTGCTTCACCAGATCCGGGTATTCACGCACCGCCTCGGAGATCGAACAGAAGATCACCCCGGCCCTGGCCAGTTCCGCCTTGAAGGTCGTGCCGACCGAGACGCTGTCGAACACCGCGTCCACCGCCACCTTGCGCGGCTCGGCCTCGCCTTCGACTCCGGCCAGAAGCATCTGTTCCTTCAGCGGAATCCCGAGTTTCGCATAGGTGGCCAGAAGCTTCGGGTCCACCTCGTCCAGCGACTTGGGTTTCTTCGCCATGCTCTTCGGCTTGGCATAGTAATACTGGTCCTGGTAGTCGATCTCCGGGTAGTTCAGCATCGCCCAGCGGGGCTCTTCCATCCTGACCCAGCGCCGGTAGGCCGCCAGCCGCCAGTCCAGAAGCCAGTCCGGCTCGCCGTTCTTTTCGCTGATCAGGCGCACGATGTCCTCGTTCAGACCCTTCGGCGCATATTCCGTCTCGATCTCGGTTTCCCAGCCGTATTTGTATTTCCCGGCCATGGCCCGAACGGTCTCGATCGTCTCGCGGTCCACGCCTTCGCGGATCTCGACGGCTTCG
>JBKBRG010000536.1:0-2072 GCA_046292325.1 Tabrizicola sp. | reverse complement strand
ACTTCCGCTGCACCTACTGCATGTCGGAACACATGACCTTTCTGCCCAAGGCCGACCTCCTGTCGCTCGAAGAGCTCGACCGCCTCTGCTCCGCCTTCGTGCGCATGGGGGTGCAGAAACTGCGAATCACCGGGGGCGAGCCGCTGGTGCGCAAGGGCATCCTCACCTTCTTCGAGGCCATGTCGCGCCATCTGGCGACCGGCGCGCTGAAGGAGCTGACCCTCACCACCAATGGCAGCCAGCTTGCGAAATTCGCCCGGCCCCTCGCCGACCTGGGCGTCCGCCGCGTCAATGTCTCGCTCGACACGCTCGACCCCGACAAGTTCGCGCAGATCACCCGCTGGGGCCGCCTGCCCCAGGTGCTCGACGGGATCGCGGCCGCCAGGGCCGCCGGGCTCCGCGTGAAGATCAACGCCGTCGCGCTGAAGGGCTTCAACGAGAACGAGCTCTTCTCCCTTCTCGACTGGTGCGCCCGCGAAGGCCACGATCTCACCTTCATCGAGGTGATGCCGATGGGCGAGGACATGTCCCCGCTCCGCCTCGACCAGTATTGGCCGCTGAAGGACCTGCGCGCGCGCCTCGCCGACCGCTTCACCCTCACCGACCTGACCGAACGCACCGGCGGCCCGGCCCGCTATGTCCGCATCGAGGACACCGGCCAGAAGGTCGGCTTCATCACGCCGCTCACGCACAATTTCTGCGAAAGCTGCAACCGCGTGCGGCTCACCTGCACCGGTGAACTCTACATGTGCCTCGGCCAGGAAGACGTGGCGGACCTGCGCGCCCCCCTGCGCGCCAGCCCCGACGACGCGATGCTGGAACAGGCGATCCGCGCCGCCATTGCCCGCAAGCCCAGGGGCCACGACTTCGACTATTCCCGCCAGAGGGTCGCCGGACAGATCACCCGGCACATGAGCCACACCGGCGGCTGAGGCGCGGAAATCCCTTCGACAGGACTTCACGACCCTTCCAGGATTCCTGCCCCGCCCCGACCGCCGGACCCTATTTCGTCAGGATCAGCTTCCCCGCCCGCGTGATCCGCAGGGAATAGACCTGCCCGTCCAGCACGATCCGCGCCAGACTGCCGCCCTCGGTCAGAGCGCGGGCATCATGCACCGGCGTGGCATCCGCCGTCAGCCAGGGCTCGACATGGGCGTTCATTGCCGCACCTCCAGGCGCGCCAGCAGCACCTCGAGCAGCGTGCCGGGAAACAGGCCGGCGGGATTGAGCAGGTCCAGGATCTCCCGCAAGGGGACGCGTTGTTCGGGCATGATAACCTCCAGATGACCGAGACACCGGGCGGACCCGAACGGGCTGGCTGGGTTTCTGCCATATCCTTACTAAAACACTCAACCATGTCAACTCACATTCCGCTGGCCACCCGCGCGGCAGAGGCTATCCTGCCGGCCGAGACCCGACATGATCCAGGACCCCGCAGGCTTCCTTCTCTCGCTTCCCCCGCCCCGGGTGCCGGCATCGGCGCTGGCGTCCCTGGTCCGCAAGCACTGGGGTCTTGCCGGCACGCTCACGCCCCTCACCTCGGAACGTGACCAGAACCATCGGCTCGACACGTCCCGCGGCAGCTTCGTGCTGAAACTCGCCAACCCCGCCGAACCCGCCGCCCTGACCGGGTTCCAGACCCTCGCCCTCCTTCATACCGCCCGGACGGCGCCCGATCTGCCGATCCCACGGGTGATCCCCACGCGGGACGGCCAGACCATCCTGGCCGGGCCGGACGGGGCCCTCCGCATCCTCACCTGGCTACCCGGCAGGCCGCTTGCGCTTCTCCCGCGGACACCGGCCCTCGCCGCCGCCATCGGCACCGCCCTTGGCCGGCTGGACCATGCGCTCGTCCGGTTCCGGCACCCCGCCGCCGACCATCACCTGCTTTGGGACATCCGCAACACCGCCGACCTTGCCCCCCTGGCCGCGGCCCTGCCGGACGACCTGAAACCGCGCATCGCCGCCGTCCTTGCCCGCTTTGCCGATCACATCGCCCCGGCCCTCGCGCGGCTGCCGCGCCAGGTGATCCACGGAGATTTCAACCCCCACAACCTGCTTGCCGATCCGGA
>JBKBRG010000535.1:0-2075 GCA_046292325.1 Tabrizicola sp. | reverse complement strand
GGGATCGTCGCGAAAGCGCAGCGCCCGCGTGCCGCCGAACACAGCCTGCAACCGGGGGCGCTTCCACAGCCGCATCCCGGCCGCGACATGGCCCCGGCGATCCTCGCGGAAGGCGCGGGCTTCGGCGGCAAGCTGGTGGATCACCTCTTCCAGCCCGCAGAGCCGGTCGCGGCAGGGATCATGCCAGAGCGGCGCCAGCAGCATCGCCCCGGCGAAAAGCTCTTCGCGCGTCAGCCGGCGGGTCCGCCGCGGGAGAGGCTGTTCGTCCCGGCTGAGGCCCCAGCCGGCATAGAAGGGCTGGCCGAAGATCCGGGGCCGGTGGCCGTGCAGGATCGCCTCGAAGCCGAGTTGCGAGGTGACGGCATAGACCTCGACCGCCCCCGCGAGCAGCCGGTGGGGCGAGACCGGCGCGGTCACGAGCGTGACGCGGCCCCCGGCATCGCCCGGGCCGAAATGGCCGGGGCGCAGGCCGGCGGCGGTCTCGGGATGGCTGCGGATGACGATGCGGCGGTCGGGATGGTCGCGCAGCGCGGTCTCGAACATGCTGCGGAAGGTCGCGGCCGTAGCCCCGCCGAGGCGGATCGAGGCGTCCCCGACGCTCTGATCGACCAGCAGGACATAGCCGGGTTCGGGTGGGGCAAGGTCGGGATCGTGATTATTGTATTTTGAAAGGTCATGTTCGATTACGCAGTCAATTAAAGCACGAACTTCACCTGAAATGTTCGAATTTTGAAAGTCCGCGGAACTCAGGATCCGCTCTATGCGCGAGGGGCGGCGGCTGTCGAAATGCACGCCCTCGGGGTCGATCAGGTAGCCCATGGCCGGTTCGCCCCGTGCCCGGCCGGGGTGGACCGAGCGCAGGAAGGCATCCTCGACCCGGATCAAGGGCAGGCCGTGCCGTGCGGCGAGCCTCTCGCCGCGCCAGGCGGTGGGACTTGCGCCCCAGACCAGGACGCCCTCGCCGGGGCGGGGCAGGCCGAAGCGCAGCTCGTGCCCGGCAAGGGCCAGAACCCGGTGCAGCCGGGCATTGCGCAGGATCGACAGGTTCTGGTGGACCAGAACGCGCGGCACCCCGGTCAGCGCCGGATGCGCCTCTGGCCCCGCGATCAGCGCGGGATCAGTCGCCGGTATCGCCGACGCTGGCAAGGCTGGTCGCGGCCGTGGTGCTGCCGGTGATCGCGCCGAGCGTCTTCTGCCACTGCACGAAGGGGGCCTCGGTGACATAGAGCGTGTCGCCGTCGCGGACCTGGAAATCGCGGGCCTCGAACAGGCCGGTGGGTTCGGTCAGGTCCAGCACATAGACGATGCGCTGATCGCCGATCAGGTCGTTGCGGCCCAGGACGGCGCGGGCGATCTCCTCGCTTTCGTCGCGCAGGATGAAGACGCCCTTGGGATCGGCGGCCATGGTCGACAGCCCGCCCACCGTGGCGATGGCCTCGAGCGCGGACATCGATTCGGATTCGAACGGCACAAGGCTTTGTGCACCGGTCGCGCCGAGCGCGATGAACTTGCGGTCGTCCTTCTCGATGTTGATCTTGTCACCCGGGCGCAGCGCGATATCGAGCGACGGGTTGTCATACAGGTCGTTCAGCCAGATCTTGCCGGTATGCCCGCCGCGGGTGACACGCACGATGGCGATCGCGGGGTCGATCGTGACGCCGCCAGCCTTGGCCAGCATGGTGGCCAGCGTGCGGGTCGAGGCGTCGATCGGATAGACGCCGTTCAGCCCGGCCTGGCCCGAAATCGCCACCGTCGCGCCTTCGCCCGCCACGCGCGAGACGCTGACCTGCGGGTCGGGCGTCTGGTCCTCCAGCTTGCGGGTGATCGCCTGGCGCAGGCCTTCCGTCGTCTGGCCCGCCGCCTTGATGCGCCCGGCGTAGGGGATGTAGATGAACCCCTGGCCATCGACCTGGACATCCGTCAGGCCCGAGACCCGCTGGCCGGTATTGCCGAGCAGCGGGTCGTCCTTGACGTTTTCGTAGACCGTGATGCTGATCGTGTCGCCCGGCGAGATCATGTCCGACGCGACGACACCGGCGTTGCGGAAGCTCTGGCTGAAGCCGAAGACCGGCTGT
>JBKBRG010000534.1:0-2078 GCA_046292325.1 Tabrizicola sp. | reverse complement strand
CGCAGGCGGAAAGGGCAAGGCATCCGGTCGGGAATCGCTTGCCGGAACCGCGGGCGGCGAAGAAGGGCAAAAGGGCGAAGGCATCCGGGCCGTTCGGTGCCCCTTGTGGCAAAAGCGGGGCAAGGCAGCCGAAACGGATTGTTGCGCCAACGGCAGCCCAGATAGGGGATTGGCCTGAAATCCGCACAACCTTTAGCAGTTCCGGCCCCCCACCGCTCGGGACGGCGGGCGGCCGCTGCCACTCAGGGTTGTGCGATTGTGGCCGAAAAGGAACGAAATGCCTTCACGTTTTGGCCCAACTCATTGGCTAATGCTGAACGATGCCGTGCAAGCCTTTCGGGGGGAAGGTGCCGCCGGTCAACCGGGAATTGCAATGACCGCTGCCGCACTCAGGATCGACCGCTACGATGCCGGGCCCAGCTCGGACGAGCTGCCCGCCGGCACGAAACTGATGTTCGGTCAGTATACCATCAGGTCCTTCGTCAACAGCGGCGGCTTCGGGATCGTCTACCTGGCCACCGACTCGCTCGACCGGACCGTGGTCATCAAGGAATGCTTCCCGTCCGCCTTCTGCCGCCGCGTCGGCCAGAAGGTCGGCGCCCGGTCCCGGTCGCAGCAGGACGACTTCCGCGCCGCCGTGCGGCAGTTCGTCCAGGAAGCCGTGACGCTGTCGCAGCTGGACCATCCGAACATCGTCAAGGTGCACCAGGTCTTCGAGTGCAACGAGACCGCCTATATGGCGATGGACTACATCGAGGGCTACGACCTGTTGCAGACGGTCGAGGGCAGCGCACCGCCTTTGCGCCCGAAAGAGATCATCGCCCATCTGACGACCATGCTGGACGCCATCGGCCATGTCCACGCCCAGGGCCTGCTTCATCGCGACATCGCGCCCGACAACATGCTGCTGGACCCGCGCAAGGGCCAGCCGGTGCTGATCGACTTCGGCGCATCGCGCAAGGAAGTGACCCGGAAAAGCCGGGCGGTATCCGGGCTGCGCGTGGTCAAGGACGGCTACTCGCCGCAGGAATTCTACGTCGTCGGCAGCAAGCAGACCCCGAGCAGCGATCTCTACGCGCTGGCGGCCAGCTTCTACCACCTGATTTCGGGCGAGACGCCCAAGACCTCGCAGGAACGCCTCGCCGCGCTGGCCGGGCGCGAGGGTGATCCCCTGCGGCCGCTGGCAGGCAGGTTCCGCGGGTATCCGACCGCCTTCCTCGCAGCGATCGACAAGGCGATGGCGATCTTCCCGCGCGACCGCCTGCAATCGGTCGAGGAATGGCGCGCCATGGCGGGTCTGCCTGGCGGTGGCGTGGTGCAGGAGGCGGCCGCCGCTCTTGTGGCGCTGCCGGCGGCGCCCGCGCCCCTGCGACCGGATGTCGCCGCCTTGCCCGCCGGGATCGCCGTGCCGCCCCGCACCGAACCGGAAGTGCCGCCTGCCGTCACCAACGCCGCGCCGGCAGCCACGGACGCGGAACCGGCACCGCGCGCCATTGAGGCCGGCGGCGGCCGCCCTGGGGCCCGGTGGCCCGCGCCGGGCAGGCTGATGGCCGGGGCGGCTGTGGCCGCGGCACTTCTGGTCGGCCTTCCGGCACTGACCGGCCTGCCTTCACCCGGCGAGGCGCCCGATGCCCAGCCCTCGGCGCCGCTGACCGTTGCCGCGACCGCCGAGACGCCTGCCGGCAAGACCCTGCCGGTGGTCAACATGCTGCGGCTGCCGAACGGTCTGACCTTCGAGGCCGTCGATACCGCGACCGGCACTCGGACCGTGGTTGCCGAGGTGCCGGCCGGCGCCGATACCACCCTGGAACCGGGCGACGTGCTGCTGATCTATTCGGCATCCGGCGAGATGCTGGGCAGCGCGACCGCCCTTGGCGATATACTCAAGCGCGAGTTCCGGAATGGTGTCTCAACTTATGGATTTGTCGTGCGACGTGGTGCGAGTACAGTGGACGCAGAATTCCGGCTTGGGGTGGCCGGTTGACCCTGCGGCAACAGACAATCTGGACGGGGAGAAACCATCGTGAAGTTCCTGCGCTCTATCTTCGGTGAAACGGACGATACGGGGTCGGCGCCTG
>JBKBRG010000533.1:0-2079 GCA_046292325.1 Tabrizicola sp. | reverse complement strand
ACGGCCGCCATGCCTCGGCCATTGCCTGGATGGAAGGCGACGCCCTCGGCGAGGCTGCCCTGCCCTTTTCCCGCCCGCTGGCCGAGGTGCTGGACATCTACCACGCGCTCGGCGCGCTGCTTGCCCGCGTGCACCGGGCGACCGATGCCCTCGTGCTGCCCGAGGACTTCACCCGCCCGCGCTGGGATCTTGCGGGGCTGGTCGGGGAAGACCCGCTCTGGGGCCGGTTCTGGGAGCATCCCGCCGCCAGCCCCGAACAGCGCGCGATGCTGATTCGGGCGCGCGATGCGCTGCGGGAACGGCTGGCAGGCGATCAGGGCCTGATCCATGCCGATGTGCTGCGGGAAAACGTATTGGTGAACGGGCGTTCGGTTTCGCTGATCGATTTCGACGACGCGGGTTTCGGTTTCCGGCTCTACGACCTCGGCACCGCACTTGTGCAGACCTGGGCGCATCCCGAACAGCCACAGCTGCGCGAGGCGCTGATGGCGGGCTATGGCACCAGAGACCGTGCCATGGTCGAGGCGTTCACCCTGGCCCGCACGCTGGCCTCGGTCGGCTGGACCATGCCGCGGCTGGCGCCGGACGACCCGATCCACGCCAGCCACATGGCCCGCGCCATCTCTTGCGCACGAGAAGTCCTGGGCTGAACCGCCCAGGAATTTTCGCCGAAAATTCCTGGGCCTGCCTCACACGACGACTTCGATCTCTTCCTGCTGGCCCACGCCGAACACCCGCTTGTAGCGTTCGATCTCGTCCACCGGGCCCATGGCCTTGGCCGGATTGTCCGACAGTTTCACCGTCGGCCGCCCATTTGCCGACAGCGCCTTGCAGACCAGGCTGAAGGGCGCCAGCGCATCGTCCGCCACGAGGCCGCGGAAGTCGTTCGTCAGCATGGTGCCCCAGCCGAAGGAGACCTTCACCCGGCCGTGGAATCGGGCATGGAGTTCCTCGATCCTCTCGACGTCCAGACCGTCCGAGAAGATCACCAGCTTCTCCCGCGGGTCCTCGCCGCGCTCCTGCCACCAGCGGATCGCGGTTTCCGCGCCCCGCACCGGATCGCCGGAATCGATGCGGATCCCGGTCCATTTCGCCAGCCAGTCCGGGGCGTTGCGCAGGAAGCCCTCGGTGCCGTAGGTGTCGGGCAGGATCACCCGCAGGTTGCCGTCGTGCTCCTCGTGCCAGTCCGCCAGAACCTTGTAGGGCGCTTGCCGCAAGGCCGCGTCGGTATCGGCCAGGGCGCTGTAGACCATCGGCAGTTCATGCGCGTTCGTGCCGATCGCCTCGACATCGCGGTTCTTGGCGATCAGACAGTTCGAGGTGCCGATGAAGCGCGGGCCCAGCCCCTCGATCATCGCCTGCACGCACCAGTCCTGCCAGAGGAATCCGTGCCGCCGCCGGGTGCCGAAATCGGCGATGCGCAGGCCGTCGATCCGGCGCAGGCGCTCGATCTTTTCCCACAGCCGCGTCATGGCGCGGGCGTAGAGCACCTGCAACTCGAACCGGCCGAGGTCGTGCAGCACCGCGCGGCTGCGCAGCTCCATCAGCACCGCCAGTGCCGGTATCTCCCACAGCATGACCTCGGGCCAGCGGCCTTCGAAGGTCAGCTCGAACTGGCCGTCGCGCCGTTCCAGGTGGTAGGCGGGCAGGCGCAGGCCCTCGAACCATTCCATGAAATCGGGGCGGAACATCTGGCGCTTGCCGTAGAAGGTGTTCCCGCGCAGCCAGGTGCTTTCGCCCCGCGTGAGGCTGAGCGAGCGCACATGGTCCAGCTGTTCGCGAAGTTCCCCTTCGTCGATCAGGTCGGCCAGCCGCACCCTGGTGGAGCGGTTGATGAGGCTGAACACCACCGTCGTATCCGGCTTGTTGCGGAAAATCGACTGGCACATCAACAGCTTGTAGAAGTCGGTGTCGATCAGCGACCGCACGATCGGGTCGATCTTCCACTTGTGGTTCCAGACCCGGGTCGCGATGTCCACCATGTCAATCCTCCAGCGCGACTCCGGCCGCGCGCATCCTGTCCCGCGCCTCGGCGAGCGAGCCGTTCAGGTCGATGGCCCGGCAGGCGCCCTCCAGCAC
>JBKBRG010000532.1:0-2087 GCA_046292325.1 Tabrizicola sp. | reverse complement strand
GGTTCTGGACGGCAGCCCAGTGCCACAAGCCGCGGGCCTCGGCAAGAAGCCTCAGGGGCCGGTCGCCACCTTCAGATCGTCATACATGCCCCATTCCGCCCAGGAGCCGTCGTAGAGCGCATGATTGCGGTGCCCGATGCGTTCCAGCGCCAAGGACAGCACCGCCGCCGTGACGCCCGAACCGCAACTGGTGATCGCCGGCTTCCGCAGGTCCACGCCCGCGGCCTCGAAGACGGACCTCAGCTCGGCCGGGGGCTTCATCGTGCCGTCGGGATTGAGCACTTCGGTGAAGGGAATGTTCTTCGACCCTGGGATATGGCCCGACCGGAGGCCGGGCCGGGGCTCGGGCGCCTCGCCCCTGAACCGGGCGGCAGGGCGGGCATCGAGGATCTCGGCCTCGCCCAGCTTTGCCGCATGCGCGACCTGCGTCACGTCCTTGACCAGGTGGTTCTGCCGGGAAACCGTCATGTGACGGTCGCGGATCACGGGCGGCATGTCCTCGATCTCGCGGCCCTCGGCCCGCCACTTGGGAAAGCCGCCGTCCAGCACCGCGACATCGGTCTTGCCCATCAGGCGGAAGGTCCACCAGACCCGCGCGGCGCTGAAGATGCCCGCGCCGTCGTAAACCACGACCTGATGCCCGTCACCCACGCCCATCGCCCGCAGCCGGCTGATGAACTTCTCGGGCGGGGGGGCCATGTGCGGCAGCGCGGAGCGCTGGTCGGAAATCTCGTCGATGTCGAAGAAGCGGGCGCCGGGGATGTGGGCTGCGGCATATTCGGCCCTGGCGTCCCGGTTCATCGCGGGCAGATACCAGCTGGCGTCCAGCACCCGCAGGTCGGGGTCGCGCAGATGGCGGGCCAGCCAGTCGGTCGAGACCAGCGTCCTGGGGTCATCCTGCGGCGATGGGGTCATGCGGGCCTCCCGAGCGTCTCTCGGGATATACCCATGGCGCAAGGGGTGGTGCAAGCGGCGCGGGGACGCATGGGCCCCCGCGCCAGGCGATTACTTCACCAGGGCCTTCTTCAGCATGCCGACGATCGCCGTCAGCACCGCGCCGCCGATGCCGCCACCCGCGACCGACTGAATGATGGCGCCGATGTCGAGTCCTTCCATTGCGGCCCCGGCCGCGGCCCCCGCATCACCGCCGAGCATGCCCATCAGCACGCCGCCAAGCCCGCCGCCGACCGCTCCCGCGACCGAGTTTCCGGCCGTCCCCAGGCTGAGGTTCTTCAGCCCGGCGCCTACCGCATTGCCGCCCAGAAGGCCCGCAATGATCTGGATGATCAGTTCGATACCCATGACTCAACCCTTCCCTCTGTTGCCGGTTCCCATACCGGGTTCTCCCGGCCTTACCCCGGAATTGCCATCCGGTATGTGTCAGACTGCCAGAAAGCGGCGAATCCGGCAAGAAATGTGTGATTTGTGCAAATTCAGTCGCGGCTGTTCTGTTTCAGCAGCCGCGCCTTCTGCCGGTCCCAGTCGCGCTTGGCGCTGGTTTCGCGCTTGTCGGCCAGCTTCTTGCCCTTGGCGATGCCGAGCTTCAGCTTCACGATGCCGCGGTCGTTGAAATACATCCTCATCGGCACGATGGTCATGCCTTCGCGCCCCACCGCGCTCCATAGCCGGCCGAGTTCCTTCTTCGACACCAGCAGCTTGCGCCGCCGCCTCTCCTCGTGTCCGAAGGTCCTGGCCTGAAGATAGGGCGCGATGTAGCCATTGATGAGCCAGAGCTCCCCGCCCTCGACCGAGGCATAGCTCTCTGCGATGTTCGCCCCGCCCTGGCGGAGGCTCTTGACCTCCGAGCCGAGCAGCATGATCCCGGCCTCAAGTTCGCTTTCGATGTGGTAATCGAACCGGGCACGCCGATTCTCGGCGATGAGCTTCGAGTTGGGATCGGACTTTGCCACCATGATCGCGGTGAGATAAGCCTTGCCGTGGCCTTAGTCCAGAAGGGTGAAGATGTTCGCACAGATCGCGCTTGGCTCGGCACTTCTCGTCGCCAACCTGATGGTCATGGCGGTCGCGGCCTTGCTGCTTGAGGTCGGCTTCCGCAGGGCGCATCCCTGGTTGCTCTCTGGTCCGCA
>JBKBRG010000531.1:0-2094 GCA_046292325.1 Tabrizicola sp. | reverse complement strand
GTCCTCGCTGGTCGCCGAATTCGTCGAGGCCGGCCGGCAATCGCTTGAGGCTCTGGCGCGGAATCTGGACGAAACCACGCTGGATCAGGCTGTTACTGTCCTGTCCGGGGCCAGGACCATCCATCTGGCGGGCTTCCGGCGGTCCTTTCCGGTGGCCAGCTACCTGGCCTATGTCTTTGACAAGCTGGGGGTCGCGGCGGTGCTGCATGATGGGGTGGCGGGGCTGGGCCAGCTTTCGGGACTACAGGACGGAGACGCGCTTTTGGCGATCACCTTCGCGCCCTACTCCCCGGAAACCCTTGCCCTCGCCGACGAGGCGCGGGTCCGCGGCTTGCCGGTCATCGCCCTGACCGACCCGCCGGCCACGCGGCTGGCCGGGATCGCCGATCATGTGCTGACCGTCACCGAGATCGACTTCGGCGCCTTCCGGTCGCTGTCGGCGGCGATCGCGCTGGCCTTGTCCCTTGCGGTCGCGGTCGCGGCCCGGCGCGACACTTAGCCCTTCCGCGACTCGACGAGATGGAATAAACGTTCCATCGCACGGGGCGAGTCGCCCCCGCCCGGAGCCAGCCCCATGACGAAAGCCAGACCGCTTGACGTGATCACCATCGGCCGATCCTCGGTCGACCTTTACGGCGCACAGGTCGGCGGCCGGCTGGAGGACATGGGCTCGTTCCAGAAATACATCGGCGGCTCGCCCACCAACATGGCGGCCGGGACAGCCCGGCTCGGGCTGAAATCGGCGCTCATCACCCGGGTCGGCGACGAACACATGGGCCGCTTCATCCGCGAAGAGCTGGCCAGGGAAGGCGTCGATGTGCGCGGCGTCAGGACCGACCCCGAAAGGCTGACGGCGCTGGTCCTTCTGGGCATCCGCGACGACAAGCAGTTCCCGCTGATCTTCTACCGGGAAAACTGCGCCGACATGGCACTTTGCGAGGACGACATCGACGAAGGCTTCATCAGCGAGTCGCGGTCGCTGGTCGCCACCGGCACGCATCTTTCGCATCCCCGGACCGAGGCGGCCGTCCTGAAGGCCCTGGCCCTGGCCCGCAAGCATGGGCTCCAGACCGCGCTCGACATCGACTACCGGCCGAATCTCTGGGGCCTTGCCGGCCATGGGGCGGGCGAAAGCCGGTTCATCGAAAGCGCGGCCGTCACCGCGAAACTGCAATCCACGCTGCACCACTTCGACCTGATCGTCGGCACGGAAGAGGAGTTCCACATCGCCGGCGGAACGACCGACACCATCGCCGCCCTGCGCGCCGTCCGCGCCGTCTCGGCCGCCACGCTCGTCTGCAAGCGCGGCCCGATGGGCGCCGTCGCCTTCACCGGCGCCATCCCCGACAGCCTGGACGAGGGCGAAACCGGGCCCGGCTTCCCGATCGAGGTGTTCAACGTCCTCGGCGCGGGCGACGGGTTCATGTCGGGGCTGCTGAAAGGCTGGCTGGACGGCGAACCCTGGCCCGTGGCGCTGAAATACGCCAATGCCTGCGGCGCCTTCGCCGTCAGCCGCCACGGCTGCACCCCGGCCTACCCGTCGTGGGAGGAATTGCAGTTCTTCCTGAACCGCGGCGTGGTCGAAAAGGCCCTGCGCAAGGACCGCGCGCTGGAGCAGATCCACTGGTCCACCAACCGGCACGGCGACTGGTCCACGATGCGCGTCTTCGCCTTCGACCACCGGATGCAGATGGAGCAGATGGAGGGCGCAACGCCCGACAGGATCGGCGCCTTCAAGCAGCTCTGCCTCGACGCGGCCTTGCAGGTGGCCGACGGCAAGCCCGGCCACGGCATCCTCTGCGACGGGCGGCTGGGGCGCGACGCGCTTTACCGCGCGGCGGGCACCGGGCTCTGGATCGGGCGGCCCGTCGAATGGCCCGGCTCGCGCCCCCTGACGCTGGAGCCCGAGCTTGGCCCCGATCTCGGCGGTCTTCAGGAATGGCCGCTTGCGCATGTGGTCAAGGTGCTGTGCTTCTACCACCCCGCCGACGATGCGGCGACGAAGATCGCGCAGGAGGAAACGGTCCTGCGCCTCTTCCACGCCTGCCGCCGCAACCGGCTGGAGATGCTTCTGGAGATCATCCCCTCCAAGGT
>JBKBRG010000530.1:0-2096 GCA_046292325.1 Tabrizicola sp. | reverse complement strand
GCGTGCGATCGACTCCAGATCCAGCCGGAAGCGCGGCTGGGCCCAGGGGCCGGTGATGAGCAGGGGCACCATGACCCCGCCCGTCCCGTCCTCGGCTGCCAGCGCCGTCGGCCGCAGCCGGTAGTCGAGCGTCCGTTCGCCCAGACCGATGCGCCCGGACCCCGAGGCGGTCAGATAGGGCGCGACCAGCTTCAGGTCGCTGTTGGTCAGCACCCCGCCTTCCATCGCGAAGGTGCCGGCCAGCCCGTCGAAGATCGTCTTCTGCCCCTCGCCGACATAGCCTGCATCCAGCGTCCGCAGCATGCCCGCGATGTCCAGACCAAGCAGATCGCCACGGCCCAGCTCGATCGCACCCTTGCCTTTCAGGCTTTTCATGATCGCGTCGATCGAATTGCCGACGCCAAGGAACTCGAGCTCCAGATCGCCGGTCGAGACCAGACGATCCCAGCCGACGAGATCGGTGAACAGGGGCTGGGTCTGCATGCCCGCCAGCTTCAGCCGCCCGCCGACCGACAGGCCGCCGCGGCCGTTCACCACGAAATCGCCCGAGACCTGCCCGCCATAGGCCTGCATCTCGCGGATGTCGAACACGGCGCGGGCGCGGTCCACGGTTATCATCAACCGGGACGGCCCCAGCTTCAGCACGCCCAGATCGACCGAAGGCGCGGCCAGTGCCACCTCGGCATCCATGGTGCCCAGCGCGCTGACGTCGATGGGGCTGTCCGGCCAGCCCTTGGCCTGCATGCCCCCGGCGCTGCCGTCGTCCGGCTTTCCTTCGGACCCGCTGCCGATCACGATCGGCCCGGCGGTCAGCTGCGCCTTCAGCTTCGGCCGCGCTTCGCCGGGCAGAAGGTCCAGATCGCCCTTCACCTCGTTGCCGTCCGCCGCCAGCGTGGCCCCGCGCAGGAAGACCGCGCCGCTGCCGTCCAGCGTCAGCTGGCCGCTGACCTCAAGCCGGTCCTGCCCCAGCCCGGGTCCGGGGCGCGACAGGTCCGATCCGAAGAGCCGGCCCAAAGCCGGCAGGTCCGCGAGATCCGCCGCCAGCGCGCCTTCGGCGGCCAGCGGCGCATAGCCGCCGCGCCCCTCGAACCTCAGGCTGCTGCCACCGGCAAACAGGCTGGCCTTCAACGGCACGACCCGCCCCATGGCAAAGGCCGAGAACACGTCTCCGGTCAGGTCCAGCGCCACCTGCTGCCCGGCAGAAAGCGCCGTCGCCGTCAGGCTGAACGGACCGGAGTAATCGGGGATCGACAGCCTGGCGTCCATCTCGTCCAGCACGATCGAACGACCCGACTGCCGGTCGTCATAGCGGATCGTGCCGCCGGTGATCGCGCCTTCGTCGAGGCTGAAGCCGGTCGCGGGCGGCGGGACGGCGCCCACGCCGCCGCCGTCCGCGGTTGTGGCCGCGAAGGTCCAGTTGGCCCTTCCGTCCCGGCCGCGTTCCAGATTGATCTCCGGGCGCTCGGCCTTCAGGCCGAGGATCTTCACCTCGCCCCCCATCAGCGCGCCAAGGTTCACGTCGATCGACAGGCTTTCGGCCCGGAACAGCGGCTGGTCGCCCTCGGCCCAGTCGGCGTTGGCCACGCTGACGGCCCGGGCCGTGACCCCGAGATTCGGCCAGAGCCGGGGGCTGATCTCGCCCGCGATCTCCAGCTTGCGGCCGGTCATCGCCTCGAACTGGGAAGAGACCGCCTGCGCGATCCGCTCTGACGGGACCATGGCCAGAAGGCCAAGCGCCAGAAGCACCAGGACGGCGAGACTGACCCCGACACGGATGACCCAGCGCATGCCCAACTCCTCGGATTTTCTTGTTTTGCCGAAGTTTAGGCCCTTGCGCGCCGGCTTGCCAAGTCAGGGGGGCCAGACTGGCATCAAATGGCCGAGAGATGCCGGCAGCGCTTGGGCTTTCCCGGCGCCCTGCGGCGCGCTATAGGCGGGGAATGTCGCAGAACCCGCCCCTTCTTCGCCCCGACCTGGCCCGCGCGCTTGTCCCCGACACCCGCCGCGAGGGCCAGCCGACCATCGGCATGGTCAGCCTCGGCTGCCCCAAGGCGCTGGTGGACAGCGAGCGCATCCTGACCCGCCTCAGGGCCGAG
>JBKBRG010000529.1:0-2097 GCA_046292325.1 Tabrizicola sp. | reverse complement strand
GCTTCCGCCTGAGCGGCGGCTTCGGCTGCGGCCTGCTCTTCGGCAGCCTTGGCGGCGGCTTCGGCGGCGGCCTGCTCTTCGGCAGCCTTGGCGGCGGCTTCGGCCTCGGCCTGAGCGGCGGCTTCCGCCGCAGCGGCTTCGGCGGCGGCCTGTTCCTCGGCGGCCTGGGCTGCGGCTTCAGCCTGCGCTGCGGCTTCGGCTTCCGCCTGGGCGGCGGCAGCCGCGGCTTCGGCGGCCATCGCCTCGTCCTGCTTCAGTTTCTCGACGATCGCCTCCAGATCGCAGGGCGCCTCGGCGGTCGGCGTGCAGAGCACGGTGCCGTCATCTGCGGTCACCGAGCCATCCTCGTTCAGCACCTGCGCAAGGGCGGGCATCGTGCCCAGCGGGCTGATCGCGACCGACAGGGCCGTCGACAGGGCGGTGGTGGACACCAGAAGCTTTCTCATTACCAGTCCTCATTCTATGGGCACGGGATCGCGTCGGACCGACACGCTTCCCGGACTGCCCGGCCATCCTAACAAAGCGAGGTTTCGCCTGATATGCGATAGCAGCGGCCTGTCGGGCGATATCCTGCGCGGAGCCCCGCCTATTGCCGGATCAGCGCCAGCAGCCGGTCGCGTTCGCCATGATCGGAGGATTCCGAGATTGCCCGGCCGAGCGCCTCGAGCGAGGCGATGGAATGGCCGGCGCGGAAGCTGTCCACATGGGGCAGGATGGCGCGGATGCCCTGCGCCTTCGGGGCGAACCCGGTCCAGCGCAGCAGCGGGTTCAGCCAGATCAGCCGGCGGCAGGAAAGGTGCAGGCGCCCGACCTCTTTCCCGAGAAGGTCGGTATCATCGCGGTCGAGCCCGTCGGTGATGAGAAGGACGACCGCCCCCTGCCCCAGCACGCGCCGCGACCAGTCGCGGTTGAAGGCGTGCAGGGACTGGCCGATGCGGGTGCCGCCGGACCAGTCCTGCGCCTCTTGTCCCGCGGCCTTCAGCGCGGCATCGACATCGCGGGCGCGCAGGTGGCGGGTGATGTTCGTCAGGCGCGTGCCGAAGGTGAAGGCGTGGACCCTGGCCCAGCCCTGCCCCTTGCGGTTGGCGACGGCGTGGACGAAGTGCAGCACCATGCGGGAATAATCCGCCATGCTGCCCGAGATGTCGCAGAGGACGACAAGGTTCGGCCAGCGCGTCACGGGGGCCTTGTGGCGAAGCCCGCTCACCTCGCCGCCATGGCGCATGGCCTCGCGCAGGGTGCGGCGGGCGTCGATCCTGGCGGCGAGCGTGCTTGGGGCGGCGCGACGGGTCTTGAGCGGCTGGACGGGAAGCGCGAGTCTGGCCAGCATCCGTTTCGCCTCGGCGATTTCCGCGGCGGACATCTGTTCGAAGTCGAGCGTCCTGAGCCGTTCCTCGGCCGACATGGTGGCGGTGGCGTCGATCTCGATCTGGTCGCCATCCGGGGCTTCGGTCTGCGCCGGCGGGGGCAACTGGCCGTCCAGCAGCGCCTCGGCCGCGCGCTTTTCGGCGGCCTCAGCCGCACGGTCCTCCTGCACGCCGCGGACCTGGGGCAGGAGGAGCGACATCATGTGGTCGAGATAGCGCGGATCGCGCCAGAAGAGGCGGAAGACCTGGGCGAAGGTGCTGCGCTCTTCGGGGCGGGAGACGAAGATGGACTGGAGGGTGAAGTAGAAGTCGGCGCGCCGGTCGAAGCCTGCGGCAGCGACGGCGTTGACCGCATCGAGCGTGCGGCCGGGGCCGACGGGGAGGCCCGCCTTCCTGAGGGCACGGGCGAAATGGGCGATGTTGTGGGCAAGCTTGCCGTCGTCGGGAATGTCGAGGGCGGGACGGGTCGGAGGCATCGTGAACCCCCGGGGGGTTTCACACCCCCCGGCCCCCCCGTGGAGTATTTCCGAAAAGAGCAAGGGTCATGCGGGAACCAGGTCGCGCCTGACCTCGTCGAGGAGGCGCCGGGCCTCGGAGCCCTGGAGTTTCTGGATGTCGTCCTGATACTTCAGGATCGCGCCGAGCGTGTCGGAGATGACTTCGGGCGACAGGGCGATCACGTCGAGGGCGAGAAGGCATTTGGCCCAGTCGATGGTTTCAGCCACGCCGG
>JBKBRG010000528.1:0-2097 GCA_046292325.1 Tabrizicola sp. | reverse complement strand
TGCGCCCGCGATCATGTCGTCCACGCTGCGCCCCGACAGCCTGCCGTAGTCCCGGTAGCTGCGGACGCGGAACAGGACGTGCCCCTCGGCCGCATAGGCATGGCCGGACCGGATCAGCCCCTCGGTCATCGCGATCATCTGGCCGATGTATTCGGTCGCACGCGGCTCATGGGTCGGGCGCAGCGCACCAAGCGCATCCATGTCGGCGTGATACCAGGCGATGGTTTCCTCGGTGCGCTGGCGGATCAGCTCTTCCAGGGTGCCCCCCGCGCCGGCCTGCTGACGCCGCAGGGCCTCGGCGTTAATCTTGTCGTCCACGTCGGTGAAGTTGCGCACATAGGTGACGTGATCCGCCCCGTAGACATGGCGCAGAAGGCGGAAGAGCGTGTCGAACACCACCACGGGCCGCGCATTGCCAAGGTGCGCGCGGTCATAGACCGTGGGCCCGCAGACATACATCCGCACATTGGCCGGGTCGATCGGACGGAAATCCTCCTTCCTCCGGGTCTTGGAATTCGTCAGGCGGATCGTCACCATGGCAGTCGTCCCTTGGGCACGCAGGCGTTCACCGCGCGGGGTCCGGCTTCTTTCCATGGGGAATGACGAAGCGCCCGCGCGACCGAAGTCAGCGGGTAATGCAGCAGATGCGGATGTTGCGCAATGTCGTCATGGCTGCCACACATACACCCGGGCCCACCGTCACGCCAAGGAAAATCGCCATGCAGGACCGCGCCTTCGTGAACGGTTTCTGCGCGACCTTCCCCGGGGCCGCAGTCAGCCAGCCGTTCGGCCCTGACCACGATTGCCGGAAGGTCGGCGGCAAGATGTTCGCCATCATCGGACAGAGGGGCGACGGCGTCTCGGTCAAGACCGATCATGCCGACACCGCGCGCCTGCTGATCGAGACCGGCCGGGCGATCCGCGCGCCCTACCTGCACGCCTCCTGGGTCCGGATCCCGTTCGACCGGGTGCCGGACGCAGAGCTGCGCGAACGCATCGCCACCTCCTACGCGCTGATCCGGGCGGGGCTGCCGAAGAAGGTCCGGGCCGCGCTCAGTTCCCCTGGCGGCTGAATTCCCCGCGGTTGTCGGGGCCGATCGCCAGCCAGCCGGCCACGGTGGCGGCGATGTGGTTCGAGATCATCGTCTTCTGCGTGATCCCCCTGCGCCGCGCCTCGCGCATGCGCTCGCCCGACCAGGCCGGCGTTTCGGCGCGGATCAGCGTGGCCGGCACCAGAACCTCGCCGGTTCGGGCATCGGTGACCTGGGCGGTGAAGTCGATGTTGTGCACGCCCCAGTCGGAATTGGCCCGTTCCGCCTCGAAGGTCAGCGCGTGGAATCGGTTGAGGGTCACGCTGATGACCACGGGGCGCCTCCCGCGCAGGCCCTGCGCCCCGCGCAGGACGGCGCCTTCGACGATCTTGCCGACCTGGACATGGCGGTCGCCCAGGGGATCCTCGCGCCAGACGATATCGGCATTGGGCAGAAGCGTCCTCGCCTCCGAGACCGTCAGACTGCGCGGCACATCGACCCGCACCTCGGCCAGCCGCCAGTTCCGCGTCACTTCGGGCGAGAGCCGCTGGTATTCGGTCTTGAACGTGCCGCCGACGCAGGCGGACAGGGCGAATGCGCTGATGCCCAACAGGGCGGCACGGCGGGACAGGGACATGGCAGGCCTCTCGGGTCGTCTGGTATCAGTCATGCGACGGATTTCTTAATGTCAGGTCATGGCCGGAAAAAGGAGCCTCTGTGTCGGGAACACGGTCGCCCCTTGCCGTTTCGGCACCAAAATGCCCATCTGCGGGCGCAGCCGGAGGGGCAGGATGGATCACGAGGACCTCAGACACTGGTCGAAGCGGGCGGCGGACTGGGCGGCCGACTATCACGCGACCCTGCGCGACCGCCCGGTGCGCGCGCCGCTGATTCCCGGCGCGGTCGCCCGGCAGCTGCCCCCTGCCCCGCCCGAGGCCGCCGAACCCATGGACGCGATCTGGGCGGATTTCGAACGGATCGTGCCCGACGGCATGACCCATTGGCAGCATCCCCGCTTCTTCGCCTATTTCCCGGCCAACGCCGCCCCAGCCTCGATGCTGGCCGA
>JBKBRG010000527.1:0-2102 GCA_046292325.1 Tabrizicola sp. | reverse complement strand
TCGACGCCGAGGCGCGGCTGGTGATCGAGAGCGCGGCGCGGCAGGTGGCGACGGTGACGGCGCTGGTGCCGCTGGCGCTGGCGGACGTGGCTGCGGCAGCGGTGGCGAACCTGCGGATGATCCGGCGGATCGCAGAGATCTACGGCGGGCGGTCGGGGAGCTTTGGCAGCCTGAAACTGCTGCGGCGGGTCTTCGGGTCGCTTGTCGCAGCGGGTGCGCTGGCGCTGACGGACGACATGATCGGGTCAGTCGCGGGGGGCGGGGTGCTGTCGAAACTGTCGCGCCGGTTCGGCGAGGGCGTGGTCAATGGCGCGCTGACAGCACGGGTCGGGGTGGCGGCGATGGAGTTGTGCCGGCCCTTGCCCTTCGTCGCGCTGGAGCGGCCGGCGGTGTCGTCGGTGGTCAGCCGGGCACTGGCGGGGCTGGTGCCGCGCGGCTAGGGGCGGCTTTCGGATCGAGCGCTGCCGCGCAAGCCTTCGGTCTCGTCGTCGGACTTCGCCTCCTCCTCGGGCGCTGGGGGTTTTCCACCCCCAGACCCCCGGAGGATATTTGCTGACAGGTGAAAGACCGGGAGGCTAGCGGAACCTGTCCAGAAGCTTCTGCATCGGGCTGCGGGTGTCCTTGGGCGGCTGGGGGGCGGGAGAGGGGGCCCCGGGCTTTTCACTGGTGGTCGAGGACCGTGGCGGGGCGGTGCGCAGGCTGACCGCGTTCATGAACCTCTGCCCGTCGCCCATGGCCAGCGCCTCGGCCCCGTCCGAGATGCCGCGCAGCAGGTCCTGAAGCCAGTCCTGATCGGCCTTGGCGAAGTCGTGCAGCACATAGGCCGCCACCGCATCCTTGTGGCCGGGATGGCCGATGCCGAGGCGCACCCGGGCGTAATCGTCGCCGAGATGGGCGTGGATCGAGCGCAAGCCGTTGTGGCCGGCATGCCCGCCGCCCTGTTTCAGGCGCAGTTTGCCCGGGGCGAGGTCCAGTTCGTCATGGAACACGGTCAGGTCGGCGAGGGGCAGTTTCCAGAAGGCGACGGCGGCCTGGACCGACTGTCCGGACAGGTTCATGAAGGTCTCGGGCTTGAGGAGTGCCACCTTCTCGGTGCCGAGGCGGCCTTCGGCGACGAGGCCCTGAAACGCCTTGCGCCAGGGGGAAAAGCCATGGTCGGCGGCGATCCGGTCCAGCGCCATGAAGCCGATGTTGTGCCGGTTGCCGGCATATTTCGCGCCGGGATTGCCGAGGCCGACCCAGAGTTTCACCTTTGCCCTCCCGTTGCCCGCACCGGTTGCGGTATAGCGGCGACAGCGGACCGAGACAACCAAGGCGGCGCCATGCGCAGCTTCACCCTACGCGGACTGACGCTCCATCTGCCCGAGGCGGCGCTGAAGGGGAACCTGGAGCGGGCGCTTTCGACTGGCCGCTACGAGAACCACGAGGCGGATGCGCTGCTGACGCATCTGCGGCCGGGGGATCGTCTGCTGGACCTTGGCGCGGGGCTGGGGTTTCTCTGCTCCCTGGCGGCCGGGGTCTTGGGCGATGCGGCGGTTGCGGGCGTCGAGGCCGGGCCGGAGACGGTGAAGCTTGCCCGGCGGAACCTGGCCGCGAACGGGTTCCCCGGCGTGAGGGTGCTGAAGGGCGCGGTGGTCGGCACGGGTGGGGGTGAGGTGGAATTCGGCCAACGCCCGGCCTTCTGGGCTTCGGCGCTGCGGGGGCCGGAGGGCTGGCCCGAAAACGCCAGGGTGATCCGGGTGCCGGCACGGCCCATCGGCAGGCTTCTGGCGAGGTTCGCGCCAACGGTGATTTCCTGCGACATCGAGGGGGGCGAGCTGGACGTGCTGACCCGGCCCCTGCCGGGGGTGCGGCTGGTGGTGGTGGAGACGCATCCCCAGGTCTATGGGCTCGCGGGCGTGCAGCGGATCGCCGGGGCCCTTTCGGCGCAGGGGTTCGCGGCGGAAGGGGCGAAGAAGGACACCCTCGTGTTTCTGCGGCGCTAGGTGTGAAATCTCAGGAGGTTGTTCACCCGGAACGGGGTTAGGCTGCAATCGCCAAACTCCAGCCGAGGACCCGCAAGGATGAACAACCCACACCATGGTGCCCGTCTCACCGTTCAC
>JBKBRG010000526.1:0-2107 GCA_046292325.1 Tabrizicola sp. | reverse complement strand
CAGCCCCCGGACCCCCGGAGTATTTCCGAAAAGGGCAAGGGCAGATCACAACCAGGCGCTGCGGCCCGTTCCGACGGCAAGGGTCACATTGGCATAGCCGTCGCGCGCCAGCAGCGCGTCGAGGCCGGTGGCGATCCGGGGCACCAGCGACAGCCCCTGGTAGACCATCGCGGTATAAAGCTGCACCGCCGAGGCCCCGGCGCGGATCTTCTCGTAGGCCTGTTCGGCCGAGCCCACCCCGCCGACCCCGACGAGCGGCAGGACACCCTTGGTCAGATGCGAGAGTCGCGCCAGAACCCTTGTGGACTTTTCGAACAATGGCGCCCCGGAAAGCCCACCAGCCTGATCCCGATTTGCAGATTTCAAACCTTCACGCGACAGCGTGGTGTTCGTGGCAATGATGCCCGACACCCGGGCCAGAAGGGCCACCTCGACGATGTCCTCCAGCTCTCCCGGCGACAGGTCGGGGGCGATCTTCAGGAAGACCGGGATCGGGCGGGCCAGCGCCAGCCGCGTCTCCATCACCTGACGGAGGAGGTCGGCGAGGAGCGCCTTGCCCTGAAGGTTGCGCAGCCCCTCGGTGTTCGGCGAACTGACGTTCACCGTGGCGAAATCGACATGCGGGCCGCAATGGGCCAGCACGGCCGCGAAATCGGCGGCGCGGTTGGTCGAGGTCTTGTTCGCGCCAAGGTTCAGCCCGACCGGGACCGGCCCGCGCTGGCGGGCAGCCAGGCGCTCGGCGATCCTGTGCATGCCCTGATTGTTGAAGCCGAAGCGGTTGATCGCCGCGCGGTCCTCGGTCAGGCGGAACAGGCGCGGCCGGTCGTTGCCGGGCTGCGGCAAGGGCGTCGCGGCCCCGACCTCGATGAAGCCGAAGCCCGCCCGTGACAGGGGCGCGACGGCCTCGGCGTTCTTGTCGTATCCGGCCGCCAGCCCGACCGGGTTCGGAAGCCGCAGGCCGGCGAGCGTCACATGCAGGCGGGGCAGATCCACCGGGCCGGGCAGGGGCACGAGGCCCGCGCGCAGCGCCCGCAGCGACAGGCCATGTGCGCGCTCGGGGTCGATGCGGTGCAGAAGCGACAGGCCCAGCCGCTCGCGCGTGCTCACCATAGCCCCTCGGGGAAGATGTGGCCGGTCGCGCCCAGCGGCAAGGACTTGTCCCAAACCACCTCCTCCAGCCGGAGGGGGCGGTAGAGATGGGGGAAGAGCTGCCCGCCGCGCGAGGGTTCCCATTTCAGTGCAGGCCCCATCCGGTCGGGGTCGAAGGCCACAAGCACGAGGTCGCTTTCGGTGGCGAACCACTTGGCGGCCGTTTCGGCCACCTGGGCGGGGGTCGAGAAATGGATGTAGCCATCGGCAAGATCGACCGGGGCACCGCGGGTTTCCCCGGCGGCGCGGAAGGCATCCCATTCGGTGCGGCGGAAGATCTTCAGGATCAGCATTGCCGCCGAATAGCGAAGGACGGGAGTGCTGGCAATGCCTTGCCCGATGTCATCCGCCTGACACCGCGCGGGGCGATGTTCCTTTGACACGCCCGGCCGACAGAGAGCAAGCTGGGCGCACTGGCAAACAACCTCTTGGAGAGTCGTGATGTTCAATGTTTCAAGGCTGGCCCTGATCTCTGCCCTGCTGGCGCTGCCCGCGGGGGCCGAGACGGTGAAGCTGACGCTTCTGGGTGTCGGCGATGTCTACAACTTCGAGGAGGAGGACGGTCGCGGCGGCTTTGCCCGGTTGAACGCGGTGGCGAAGGCGGAACGCGCAGCCAATCCGAACACGCTGTATCTCTTCAACGGCGACATGCTGTCACCCTCGCTCGCCTCGGGTTTCGACAAGGGGCAGAACACCATCGACTTCACCAACCTGGTGCCCTTCGACCTGGCGGTGCCGGGCAACCACGAGTTCGATTTCGGGCCGGAGAATTTCTTCGAGAAGATGAAGGCGTCGAAATACCCCTGGGCGGCGATCAACATCAGCAACGGCGACGGCAGTCCGATCGAGGGATTGGGCGGTGTGATGGTGAAGGAGGTCGGCGGCCTGAAGGTGGCGCTGGTCCCGGTGGCGCAGGATACCTCGCCCGAGGTCAGCTCGACGGGCAGCCTGAAGTTCG
>JBKBRG010000525.1:0-2111 GCA_046292325.1 Tabrizicola sp. | reverse complement strand
GCCGCCGAACCGCCGCCCGGTGAACACGGTGTTCCAGAGCTATGCCCTGTTTCCGCACCTGACGGTCGCGCAAAACGTGGCCTTCGGCCTTGAAATGCTTGGGAAACCCGCCGCCGAGGTCAAGGCGCGGACGGAACAGATGCTGGCCCTGGTCAAGCTGGAGACCATGGCCGGGCGCAAGACCAGCCAGCTGTCGGGCGGCCAGCAGCAGCGCGTGGCGCTGGCCCGGGCGCTTGCGCCGCAGCCCAAGGTGCTGCTTCTGGACGAACCCCTGTCCGCCTTGGACCTGAAGCTGCGCAAGGAGATGCAGATCGAGCTGAAACGGCTCCAGCTCGAGACCGGGATCACCTTCATCTTCGTCACCCACGACCAGGAAGAAGCCCTGACCATGTCCGACCGCATCGCGGTGATGAGTGCGGGCCGGATCCAGCAGGTCGGCACGGCCAAGGAGATCTACATCCATCCGAAGAACCGTTTCGTCGCCAGCTTCATCGGCGAGACGAACTTCCTGCGCGGCACCGCCGAGGCGGGCGCCCTGCGGCTGGCCACCGGAGAGCGCATCGTGGTGCCCGGCCTGCCGGCGGGCGGCGAGGCGACGGTCAGCGTCCGGCCGGAACAGGTGCGGCTCGGGCTGGCCTCGGACGGGCTGAAGGCCAGCGTGAAGGCACTGGTCTATTTCGGCACCGACACGCATTGCCACCTTCTGCTGGCGGACGGCACCGAAGTGGTCGCGCGGCTGCAAAGCCCGGCCTCGGGCGAAGCGGGGCTGAGCGAAGGCCAGTCGGTCGGCATCCGCTTTGCCGAAGGCGCGGTGCAGCGGGTGGAGGACTGAATGAGCCTCGCCGAGGAGAACGCGATCCGCACCTCGGCCAGGAACGGCTGGCTGCTGTCGCTGCCGGCGCTGATCGTGCTGGCGCTGGCGGCGTCCGGCCCGCTGTTGATCGTCGTCTGGTATTCCTTCCTGACCGCCAACGACACGGGCGGAGTCATCCGGCAGTTCAGCATCGAGGGCTGGCGCAGCATCTTCCTGTCCTATGACATCTTCGAGGACCGCTACACGCTGGCCGACGCGCATCTGACGATCTTCTGGCGCTCGGTCTGGCTGTCGCTGACGACGACGCTGCTGACCTTCGCCATCGGTTTTCCCACGGCCTGGTTCATCGCCACCCGCCCGCCGTCGCAGCGGGCCATGTGGCTGTTCCTGATCACCATTCCCTTCTGGACCAACCTCCTGATCCGGACCTTCGCGATCAACGAGGTGATCCGCAACGAAGGGATCCTGAACACGCTGCTGCTGTGGCTGGGCGTGATCGACCAGCCGCTGCGCATCGTCTACACCGAGACGGCGGTGCTGATCGGCATGACCTACGTCTATCTGCCGCTGATGGTGCTGCCCCTGTATGCCACCATCGAACGCTTCGACATGCGGCTGCTGGAAGCCTCCTACGACCTTTACGCCAGCCGCTGGCGCACCCTGCGCCGGGTGATCCTGCCGATCGTCAAGCCGGGGATCATCGCGGGCTCGATCCTGGTCTTCGTGCCCTCGCTCGGGGCCTATGTCACGCCCCGCATCCTGGGTGGCGGCAAGAAGATGATGATCGGCAACTTCATCGAGCTGCAATTCCTGCAAGGCCGGAACTGGCCCCTCGGCGCGGCCTTGTCGGTGCTGCTGCTGATCATCGTCATGGCGGCGCTTCTGGTCTATGTCCGCGTCGCCAACCGGGACCGGAGCCAGGGTCATGGCTGAGCGCGGGTTCGAGATCAGTCGATTGCCGGGCTTCGCCACCGTGGCCATCGCGGCCTTCGTGATCCTCTACCTGCCGATCGTCACCCTGGTGATCTTCTCGTTCAACGCCTCGAATTCGGTCGCGGTCTGGGGCGGCTTCTCGCTGCGCTGGTATGGGGATGCCTGGGCCAATCAGGCGGTGAAGGATGCCACCGTTCGCTCGCTGATCATCGGCGTCTCGGCCTCGGTCCTGTCCACGACGCTGGCCACGCTTGCCGCACTGGGAACGACCCGGCGGCGGGCCTACAGGGGGCAGACGCTGATCTATGTGATGATCAACCAGCCGCTGATGGTGCCCGAGGTGGTGACGGCGGTCGCGCTGATG
>JBKBRG010000524.1:0-2118 GCA_046292325.1 Tabrizicola sp. | reverse complement strand
CCGGCCCCCCCCGCCCCGCCCCCGGGGCGCCGGCAGCCTCGACTCGGGCGGTGGCGGGGCGGCGATGTCCGGTCTTTCGGCGCAACCGATCCGGCCCCATCCTGGCGGTCACTCCGTCTCACAACCGCGTCAGGCAGGGCGCCAGGCGGTTGCCTTCCTGCGCGGTGTCCGCAATCAATGGCTCGGCGCCGGGGCAGACGAAAGGGAAGCAGGGGCATGACGATCTCACGGCGCAGCATCATCGGGGCCGGCGCGGGGCTTCTCGCCCTTCCCGTCCTCGCCCGGGCCGAGACCAGGGCGGCGGTGCGCAGCAACATCTCTGCCTTCGTCGCGCAGGACTGGCGTGACCATTTCGACAGCCTCGGCATCGCGACCATCGTCGCCGATACCGGCTCGCGCGCCCTGCATTTCTGGAGCGCGGACGGCACCGACTACCGCGTCTACCCGACCTCGGTGCCGCTGACAGAGGAACTGACCAGGCGCGGCTACACCGAGATCGTGCGCAAGAAGGTCGGCCCCAGCTGGACGCCCACGCCCTCGCAATTGCAGCGCTACCCGGACTGGAAGCCTGTCGGCCCCGGCCCTGACAATCCGCTCGGCACCCATGCGATGTATCTGTCCTGGCCGGCCTACATCATCCACGGCACCCATGACACGCGAAAGATCGGCCGCCGGTCCTCGGACGGCTGCATCGGCCTGTTCAACGAGAACATCGCCGAACTCTTCGCGCTCTGCCCGATCGGCACCCGCGTCCGCGTCATCTGACCCGACTGGCGGACGGACACCCCCCGCGGCTGTCCCTCCCTTGCTCTTTTCCCAAATACTCCCGCCGGAGGCGCCGACATCTGCCCCGGGGCACCCGGCATCCCGCCGGGCGCCTGACCCCTCACTCCCGGTTCAGCGCCGGTTCGGGCGATCCCTTGCCGACGCCCTCCAGCGCGCGCAGCGGCTTCTTCACCGCCGCGCGCAGGCCGCCCTGCGTCGGTGCATAGACCTGCTTCGAGGCCTCGACCATCAGCACGCCCCCGGCCAGCCAGGGCATCTTGCGCCCGAAGGCCTCCCAGAAATCCGCCGACCGCAGCCAGAACCGCGTGCCCAGCGGCGGGGCGAACAGCACCGAACAGTTGCGCTCGGGGGTAAACCCGTGCCGCTTCAGCTGCGCCTCCAGCTGTGCCACCGAATAGGGGCGCCCGAAGCCGAAGGGCGTCTCGTCGCGCCGCGACCACAGGCCGCCCCGGTTCGGAACGATGAACAGCGCCCGCCCGCCCGGCCCCAGGACACGGGTGGATTCCTCCAGCACCGCCGAGGGGTTCTCCGAGGTTTCCAGCCCGTGCATCAGGACCAGCCGGTCCACGAGCCCCGTGGGCAGCGGCCAGGCGGTGTCCTCGCAAAGGACGCTGACATTCTCCATCCCCGCTGGCCAGGGCATCACCCCCTGCGGCCCCGGCATCAGCCCGATCACCCGCCGCGCCTCGACGAGGTAGGGCCGCAAGAGCGGCACCGCGAAGCCGAAGCCCACCACCGTCTCGCCGGCCTTCGGCGGCCAGAGCCGCACCACCTGATCCCGGATCGCCCGCTGTGCCACCCGGCCCAGCTGCGTCCGGTAGTAGAAATTCCTCAGGTCCAGCACATCAAGGTGCATTGCGGCGCGCCTCTCCTCGGGCAATCCTGCGCATCATACAGGCAGAGAGACCAAAGACCATGCCGCTGCAACTGGTGACGATTCCCTGCCTGGCCGACAACTACGCCTACCTGATCCACGACCCCGACAGTGCGCAGACCGCGCTGGTGGACGCGCCCGAACCGGGGCCCATCCTTGCCGCGCTCGAGGCGCATCGGTGGCGGCTGACCGAGATCCTGCTCACCCACCACCACGACGACCACATCCAGGGGGTCGAGGTGCTCCGCGCCCGGACCGGGGCCAGGGTGCTGGGCGCCGCAGCCGATGCCCACCGCCTGCCCCGGCTCGACCGCGCCCTCGACGAACACTCCGGCCTTGCCGTCGGGTCCGAATTCGCCCGCGTCATCGACGTGCCCGGCCACACGCTCGGCCATGTCGCCTTCCATTTCCCGCAAAGCCGCCTCTGCTTTACCGCCGACAGCCTGATGGCCGGCGGC
>JBKBRG010000523.1:0-2123 GCA_046292325.1 Tabrizicola sp. | reverse complement strand
GCTACATCCACGCCGAAGGTTATGCGTCGGGCGAACTGAAGCATGGCCCCATCGCGCTGATCGATGCCTCCGTTCCCGTCATCGTTCTGGCCCCCAAGGACGCGCTGTTCGACAAGACCGTGTCGAACATGCAGGAGGTGATGGCGCGCAACGGCAAGGTGCTTCTTTTGTCCGATGCGAAGGGCGTGGCCGAGGCCGGTGCGGGCACCTGGAAGACCCTGACGCTGCCGGGGGTCGAACCGCTCTGGGCGCCGATCCTCTATGCGGTTCCGGCGCAGCTTCTGGCCTATCACACCGCCATCGCCAAGGGCACGGATGTTGACCAGCCGCGCAACCTGGCCAAGTCGGTGACGGTGGAATAGGCTGATCCGCCCGCGACCGGGCTGCGTATCCAGCGGAAACGGAGCCCGCCCATGCGACGCAGAACGCTGCTTCTCGGCCTTGCCGCCCTGCCTCTGGCCGCCTGCGCCACCACGCCCGCCGCTCCGCCCGGCGCCGGCCCGCCGATCACCCTGGTCTCGGCCTTCACCGGCCGCACCACCGGCCGCGGCCACTTCCGTGTCTGGCTGACCGGCGACGAACGCCGCTTCACCGCACGGCTGAACGGGACCGTCTCGGGCCGGGAGGGCGCGCGCGTCCTGACCGTGGTCGAGGACTTCCGCTATGACGACGGCCAGCAGGACCGCCTGACCTGGGTCTTCCGCGAACTCGGCCCCGGCCGCTGGACAGGCAAGCGCGAGGACACGGTGGGCGAGGCCACGGTGATCGAGAAGAACGGCCTGATCCGCCTGTCCTACACCGCCGATTTCAGGTCGCCGTCCGGCGTCAACCGCCTGGGATTCGAGGATATTCTCTACGGTCTGCCCGACGGCACCATCGTCAATGACGCCGTCGTCACCCGCGCCGGGATCGCCGTCGCTTCCGTCCGCTTCGTGATCCGCCGCTGACTTGCCCTTCCCCGGTGCGGCTGGCACTCTGCCCGGACGGAGGACCCCATGGGCAAGCGATACAGCGCGTTGCAACCCGACCAGATCGGCTTCATCGCCGAACAGCATCTCTTTTTCGTGGCCACCGCCGCGCCGGGCGGGCGGGTGAACCTGTCGCCCAAGGGCATGGATACGCTGCGTGTCCTGGCGCCGGGCCGGATCCTGTGGCTGAACCTCACGGGCTCGGGCAATGAAACGGCGGCGCATCTGGCGCTGGATCCGCGCATCACGCTGATGTGGTGCAGCTTCACCGCGCGCCCGCTGATCCTGCGCGCCTATGGCACGGGCCGGGTGGTGCACCGCGGCGATGCCGACTGGGCCGCGCTTGCGGCGCATCTGCCCGACCAGCCCGGCGCGCGGCAGATCGTGGATGTGAGGGTCGATCTGGTGCAGTCCTCCTGCGGCTTCGCCGTGCCCTTCATGGACTTCCGCGCCGAGCGGCCGGTCCTCAGCGACTGGGCGACGGCCAGGGGCGCGGAAGGCCTGCGCAGCTATTGGGACGAACGCAACCGGCAGACGATCGACGGGCTGCCGACCGGGATCGAGGCCAACCTGTGACGCCGCTTCAGGAGTTGCAGGCGCTCGCCGATCCGGGTCGGGCCGAGGAGATGCGCGCCTATCACAAGGCCGACCGGCCCTATCTGGGCGTCCCCGTGCCCCGGATCGCCGAACTGGCCGACCGCTGGCGGGCCGCGCTTGCGCTCGACGACCGGATCGCGCTGGCGGCCGATCTCTGGCAGACCAACATCCACGAGGCACGGGTCGCGGCGGCAAGGCTGCTGACCCAGGCGCGCATCCGCCCCGATCAGGCTGCGTGGGAGCTGATCCTGTCATGGGTGCCGGAGTTCGATGCCTGGGCGCTGGCGGATCATGCCAGCATCGCCGGGCAGAAGCGGCTGGTGGCCGACCCGACCCGGCTGGCAACGGTGGAGACCTGGGTGACCAGCCCGCACATGTGGACCCGCCGGGCGGCGCTGGTGATGACCCTGCCCTGGACCAAGCAGAATTTCCCCAAGGCGCAGGACCTTGCGATCCGGTCCCGCGTGCTGGGCTGGTGCGCGACGCTGGCCTCGGACCCGGACTGGTTCATCCAGAAGGCCGTCGCCTGGTGGCTGCGCGATCTCTCGAAACACGATG
>JBKBRG010000522.1:0-2127 GCA_046292325.1 Tabrizicola sp. | reverse complement strand
CGAGGAAGGTGCAGGCCGAGGTCGAGCGCGGCTATGACGTGATCGTCATCGTCAGCGCCATGTCCGGCAAGACCAACGAACTGGTGGGCTGGGTCGAAGCCACGTCGAAGCTCTATGATGCCCGCGAATACGATGCCGTCGTGTCATCGGGCGAGAACGTCACCGCCGGCCTGATGGCGTTGCGCCTGCAGGAGATGGGCATCCCGGCCCGGTCCTGGCAGGGCTGGCAGGTGCCGATCAACACCACCTCGGCCCATGGCGCGGCCCGCTTCGTCTCGATCCCGCGCGACAACATCGACGCCAAGTTCCGCGAAGGCTTCAAGGTCGCCGTCGTGGCGGGCTTCCAGGGCCTGTCGCCGGAAGGCCGGATCACCACGCTTGGCCGCGGCGGCAGCGACACCACCGCCGTCGCCTTCGCCGCCGCCTTCGGCGCGGAACGCTGCGACATCTACACCGATGTCGATGGCGTCTACACCACCGACCCCCGCATCAGCCCCAAGGCACGCAAGCTGGACAGGATCGCCTTCGAGGAGATGCTGGAACTGGCCTCGCTCGGCGCCAAGGTCCTGCAAACCCGCTCGGTCGAGCTTGCCATGCGCTACAAGGTCCGGCTGCGGGTCCTGTCTTCCTTCGAGGAGGTCGACGAGACCTCCGGAACCCTGGTCTGCGACGAGGATGAAATCATGGAATCGAAAGTTGTGTCCGGTGTCGCCTTTTCGCGCGACGAGGCGAAGATGACGCTTCTGAAGGTCGAGGACCGCCCCGGCGTCGCCGCCGCCATCTTCGGCGCGCTCGCGGATGCCGGCGTGAACGTCGACATGATCGTCCAGAACATCAGCGAACTCGACAACCCCGCCGACAATCGCGCCTATACCGACATGACCTTCAGCCTGCCCACCAACCAGGTCGAGAGGGCCAGGAAGGCGATCGAGGATGCAAGCGCTGCCGGCAGGTTCGTCTTCGCGGAACTGGTGACCGACACGGACGTGGCCAAGGTCTCGGTCGTGGGCATCGGGATGCGGTCCCAGGTCGGCGTCGCGGCCCGGATGTTTGCCGCCCTCGCGGCCGAGAACGTGAACATCAAGGTCATCACCACCTCCGAGATCAAGATCTCGGTCCTGATCGACCGCAAATACATGGAACTGGCCGTCCAGGCGCTGCACGACACCTTCGAGCTTGACAAGGCCTGAGCCTGTCTGCCGGACGGGACACCCCGCGAAAGCGCCAGATCGGGATGACCGGTCTGGCGCTTTGCATTTCACGCAACTCCAGACGGCGGAAGCAGGCCCAGCAGGTCCTGATTGCAGGCCGCTCCGGCCATGTTGCCGCTCGCCGCAGCCGCGGGGGCCGAGGCGAAGGACCGGGCCAGGTCGCCCGCCGCAAAAACGCCGGGAATCGAGGTCCGCTGGAACATGTCCACGCTGACAAAGCGCCCGGCGGGGCTCTGGGCCATCGCGCAACCGAGGTCATCGGCAAGGGGCGCCGCGGGCTCGAAACGACCCTGCAGATACAAGGCCTGCATCGGGACAATCGCGCCATCCCCAAGGACGACGCCCGAGATCACGCCCGCCTCGTGCAGCACCTGCGCTACCCGCCCCGCCACCCGGCGCAGGCCGGGACGGTCCAGCGCACCTGGATCATCGACCGGATGGCCATTCTCCAGACAGACCAGATCTTCGGTCCAGGCCGACAGATGCCATGCCTGATGCGCAAATCCCGGGCCCGTGACCAGAAGGCCGGTCGTCCGGTCGGCCAGTTCGTAGCCATGGCAATAGGGGCATGCGTTGGCCGTGATACCCCAACACGCGGCCAGACCCGGGATATCGGGCAGGATGTCGCGCTGGCCGTAGGCAAGGATGACGCGGGCAGCATGGATCGTTTCCGGTCCCTCTATGACGAATGCCCCAGCCCTGCCGGTGATCGAGCCGACCCGTCCGGTCAGGTGCCTCGCAGTGGGATAGGCCAGCACTTCGGCCAGGCCGCGCGCGCGGATTTCGTCTGGTGCCACCCCGTCCAGCCCGAGAAACCCGTGCGAATGGCGGGCAAACCGGTTGCGGGTCAGGCCCTCGTCCACCAGCACCACGCGCCTGCGTGCCCGCGCCAGCATGAGCGCGGCCGAAAGCCCCG
>JBKBRG010000521.1:0-2128 GCA_046292325.1 Tabrizicola sp. | reverse complement strand
CATCCGGATTTCGACGACACGCCGCTTTACGACGAGAACGGCGATGGCGATCTGGCGAACGACGGGCTGGCGTGGCACAGCCACTGGGTTGTTCTGACCCCTTCGGACGACTGCGGACCGGGGGCCTTGTCGGTGCGCGACATTCCGGAAGGAACGACGCCGAAGCTGCCGAAGACCTGGCCGGGCCTGCCGCTGTTCATCGACAGCCCCGAGACCGTGCCCGTCTTCGACGGACCCGTCGTCACCGTGAAGATCGACGTGGACGGGGCCGAAGGCGCAGCCTTTGACGGCGTGACTTCGGCGCTGCGCGTCAATGCGAACCTGCACGCGCCGCTTCTTTGCGTGACGGATGTGTTCGACGTGGCCTCGGGCGATCTGTCCCTGCCGGGCAAGATCGACTGACAGCCAGCGGCCCTGGCGCGCTCAGCCCCCGCGCGCCAGGTCCATCCGGCGGCGCATCTCCTCGATCGCCGGGCCAAGGCCGCGGAAGATCGCCTCGCCGATCAGGAAATGGCCGATGTTCAGCTCCATCAGCTCCGGGATCGCCGCAATCGGCTCGACATTCTCGTAGGTCAGCCCGTGCCCGGCGTGGACCTCGAGCCCGAGGCTCGCCGCCCGTTCCGCCCCCGCACGCAGCGCGTCCAGCTCGCGGTCGACCAGGGCGAATTCGCCTTCGGCATGCAGATCGGAATAAAGCCCGGTGTGCAGTTCGACCACCGCCGCGCCGATCCGGGCCGAGGCCTCGATCTGCCGCGGGTCATGGCTGATGAACATGCTGACACGGCATCCCGCCTCGCGCAGGGGGGCGATGAAGTCGCGCAGCCGCGCCTCGTCGCCGGCCACGTCGAGGCCACCTTCGGTCGTCCGCTCCTCGCGGCGTTCGGGAACGAGGCAGACCGCATGGGGCCGGTGGCGCAGGATTATGGCCTGCATCTCCTCGGTCGCGGCGCATTCGAAGTTCAGGGGCACCGTCAGCGCCGCCATCAGCGCCTCGATATCGGCATCGCGGATGTGGCGGCGATCCTCGCGCAGATGGGCGGTGATGCCGTCAGCCCCGGCCGTTTCCGCCAGGAGTGCGGCGCGCAGGGGGTCGGGCCAGGCCGAACCGCGCGCGTTCCGCACCGTGGCCACATGGTCGATGTTGACCCCAAGCCGCAGCCTTCCGCCGTCCCGTAGTGTCATGGTCCTTACCGCCCTTCTCCAGATCCGCCGTCAGTCTAGGGACTTCCCGGCGCGTCGTCATCGGCCTCGTCGCCACCCCTCTCGCCGCGCAGTTTCAGCTTGGCTGCGGCTTCGGACAGCTTGGCGCGCATCTTCCGCCGCCGCTCGGCCCGTTCATGGGCAGAGGCGGCGCGCGCCTTCTGATAGGCTTCTACCAGCGGGATGGTGATGTAGTAGGCGGCGACCGACAGGATGATCGCCGGCCCCAGCGCGCCGATGAAATAGGGCACATAGATTTCGTGCCAGAACTGGATCAGCCCGTCCCATTGCGTCTTCTGCGGGCCGAACAGCGCCAAGAAGTTGAACCACAGGTCATGCCCGGCCTCGGCGAAGGCCCGGCCGATGTAATGGGCGTTCAGCGGCGCCTCGATCCCCATGATCCAGTGACCCAGCGTCATGGCCAGCACGGCGAAGAAAGGGGTCGTCACCGGGTTGGTGTTGAAGGTGCCCAGAAGCGCCGCCAGCACATTGCCGCGCACCAGCCGCGCGGCCCCCCAGGCTGCCAGGAACTGCAACCCCGGCAGCGGCAGGAACCCGATCAGGAACCCCGCAAAGACCCCGCGTGCCACCCGGTGCGGCCGATCCGGAAGCCGCCGCATCCGGTAGACGACATAGCGGGTGGCACGCCTGAAACCGGACCGCGGATAGACCTGCTCGCGCAGCCATTCGCCCCACGTCAACGGATCCCTGCGCTTGAAGACCAACTTCGTGCCTCTCAACCCCGACTGCACCCGTTCTGCTGGCCTAGGGCCGCCGTGTCAAATCCCTATGACGCGAGATCTGTGCAACGTCGGTTTCGGCTTCCAGCGCCGTCATCACCATGTGCAGGTGCTCTACATCGCGCAGGTCCACGTCAACAATGAGGCGATAGAAGTCCGGTTTTCTGTCGGTGAAGCGCAGGTCGGAG
>JBKBRG010000520.1:0-2130 GCA_046292325.1 Tabrizicola sp. | reverse complement strand
TGGCCCCGCTTCACGCGACTGTCGCGATGTAAGGGGAAGGCCCGGGATAGTCAACTTGGGCAGGCGGATCGCCCCGATCAGGAGATGGTGAAAATGACGAAACGTTCTGCTTTCTGGCCGGTCGTGGCCCTGGCCGCGGCTTTCTCCGGCCCCGCGTTCGCCGAGGGCGAGACGGCCGATACCGTGGTCGCCACCGTGAACGGCACGAAGATCACCCTTGGCCACATGATCGCGCTGCGCGAAAGCCTGCCGGCGGAATACCAGCAGCTGCCCGACGACGTGCTGTTCAAGGGCATCTTCGAACAGCTGATCCAGCAGGAGGTGCTGGCCCAGTCGGTGCCCGACCTGCGCCCCCGCGCCCTTGCCACCATCGACAACAACAGGCGCGGTCTGACCTCGGGCATCGCCATCGAGGCCATCGTGAAGGATGCCGTCACCGATGAGGCGCTTCAGGCCGCCTATGACGCCCGCTTCAAGGATGCCAAGCCCCAGACCGAATACAACGCCGCGCATATCCTGGTCGCGACCGAGGAGGAGGCCAAGGCGATCAAGGCGGAACTCGACGCCGGCGGCGACTTTGCCGAGATCGCCAAGGCCAAGTCCACCGATACCGGCTCGGGCGCGAATGGTGGTGACCTCGGCTGGTTCGGTCTGGGCATGATGGTCAAGCCCTTCGAGGATGCGGTCGTCGCCGCAAAGGTGGGCGAGGTCGTGGGGCCGGTGCAAAGCGAATTCGGCTGGCATCTGATCCTGGTCAAGGAAACCCGCATCGCCGAGAAGCCGACGCTGGATCAGCTGCGCGACGAACTTGCGACCGAGGTCGAGAACGCGGCGATCAAGGCCAGGATCGAGGACCTGACCCGCGAGGCGACCGTCACGCGCGAGGGCGAGGGGCTGGATCCCGCGCTTCTCAAGAACTCGGCGCTGATCGACTGACAACCTGATCCGGGGGCAACGCACATGGCAAAGACCGACTGGAAGGCCGAAGCGAAGGCGCTGAAGAAGAAGGTCCGCAAGCTGAAGGAAAGCCTGACCGCCGCCGCCGGTCCCGTGGCCGAGGCGGTGCAGGAGGCGGTGGGCGACGTCGTCGCGGCGGCGAAGAAGGCGATGAAGCCGGTCTCGCCGCTCGCCCCCGAGCATTTCCCCGTGCTGCCGGCGATCAAGGGGGCGGAATTCGCCGCCGTCGAGGCCGGCGTGCGCTACCAGAACCGCAAGGACGTGATGCTGGTGCGCCTTGCCCCCGGCACCACGATGGCCGGGGTGTTCACCCGGTCCTCCACCCGCTCGGGCTGCGTGCGCGACTGCCAGGCGAAACTGGCGATGAAGGTTCCCGCCGACACGGGGGCGGCGATCATCGTGAACTCGGGCAATTCCAACGCCTTCACCGGGCGCGCGGGGGACGAGGCCGTCGCCGCCGTCACCGGCGCCGTGGCCGAGGCGCTGGGCCTCCCCGCCAGCCGCGTTTTCTCTTCTTCCACCGGCGTGATCGGCGAGCCGCTGCCCTTCGAGAAGATCACCGCCAAGGTTCCCGACCTGGTCGCCGCGCTGAACGAGGACGCGATGGAAATGGCCGCCCGGGCGATCATGACCACCGACACCTTCCCGAAGGGTGCCGCGGCGACCGTGCAGGGCGAAGGCGGCACGATCCATATCGCCGGCATCGCCAAGGGCTCGGGCATGATCGCGCCCGACATGGCGACGATGCTGGTCTACATCTTCACCGACGCGAAGATCGGCGCCAACCAGTTGCAGAAGATCCTGTCGCGCAACGTGGACGAAACCTTCAACTCGATCACCGTGGACAGCGACACCTCGACGTCCGACACGCTTCTCGTCGCCGCGACGGGCCAGTCCCCGGCGGCCGCGGTCAAGGGCCCGGTGCTGAAGGCCTTCGAGGCCGCCTTGCGCGGCGTGATGCGCGATCTGGCGCTGCAAGTGGTGCGGGATGGAGAGGGCGCGACCAAGCTGGTCGAGGTCCGCGTGACCGGCGCCGCCTCGGACGAGGACGCGGCGAAGGTCGCGTTCAGCATCGCCAACTCGCCCCTCGTCAAGACGGCGGTCGCCGGGCAGGACCCGAACTGGGGCCGCATCGTCGCCGCCATCGGCAAGTCGGGCGCCGAGGCCGACCGC
>JBKBRG010000519.1:0-2149 GCA_046292325.1 Tabrizicola sp. | reverse complement strand
CCGCGAAAGCCTGTTCAATCTCGCCTCGATCATGTCATCGACCGGATACGGCGCGGGCAGCTTCGCCGGCTGGGGCGGGTTCATGCTGGTGGTGGCCTTCGTGATCGGGGTGATCGGCGCCTGTTCCGGGTCCTCGGCGGCGGGGCTGTCGGTGTTCCGGGTGCAGCTGGTGATCGCCGTCCTCGGCCGCGAGATCCGGCGGATCGGCAGCCCCTCCAGCGTCGATCCCATCCGCTATCAGGGTCGCGCGGTCGAAGAGGACGTGCTGAACGCGCTGATCCTGTTCGTGTCGAGCTTCATCCTGATCCTCGGCGTGATGAGCGTGGCGATGACGCTTCTGGGGGTCGATGCCGTTTCGGCCCTGTTCGCCGTCTGGACCGCGCTGGGCAACATCGGCTACGGCTTCGGCCCCCTGGTCGAGCGCACCGGCACCTTCATCGACTTCCCGCCCGGTGCCATCGCGATCATGACGCTGTGCATGATCCTGGGCCGGCTGGGCCTGCTGGCGATTCTGGTCATGGTGCTGCCCAGCTTCTGGCGGCGCTGATGCGCTGCGACCACCTCGGGCGACTGCGCCTTCCGTCGGAGGCCGACGAGGGAAGCGGCCGCCGAACGGTCGCGGCCCCGGTCAGTCCCAGCAGGAGACCAGCGCCGTCATTCCGGTGGCGGTCTCGGTCAGGGCGGCAGGCGACAGCGGCGCGGTCGAGGTGGTGGCCGCCGGCGTGATCCCGGTCGGGCCCAGAAGCCGCGAGATCTCGGCGGCCGACAGGGCGAAGGCTACCCCCGCAGGCATCAGCTTGCCGCCCTGCGGGCGGGACGGCAGCAGCATGCCGAGGACGCTGCCGGACGTGTCCAGAACCGGGCCACCGGCATCGCCTGGCAGGGATTGCAGCGTCAGACGGGAAAGCGCGGTCTCGCCGTTCAGCCCGGTCGCATCCTCGAAGGTGCCGAAGGTGATGACCGGGGCGGGCAGGCGGTCTTCGTAGGAATAGCCGGGCACCGCGATCTCGGACCCGGGACGGGTCGAGGCGGTGGCGAAGCCCGCCACCGCGCGTGGCGACAGTGCGGCATCGGGAGTAAGGACGGCCAGGCCGCTGGCCGGGTCCGCAAGCCTTACGGTCGCCTCGGTTGCACGGTCGATGGTGACGCGGGTGCAGCCCTCGACCGCCTCGGTGGTGGTCACGACGGCGCCCTGCGGGGTGACGAAGAACCCGGTCCGGCTGAGCCGGGGCTTGCGCACCTCCAGCCCGGCGAGGAGCCCGGCGCGGGTCTCGGCCCCCATCACGGCCATGCCGGGATCAAGCACCGAGGCGTCGTCGGGCGAGAAGCTGTCCTCGATCGCCTTGATGATGCGGGCATCGCGGGCCTCGTTGCCGGGGGTGGAGATCAGCATCCAGCCCTTGATCCGGCCGCCCTTCAGCTGGACCGAGACCGTGGTGTCCGTCTTGGCCGAGGTGCCGCGGATGCGGAAGCCGCGCTCGTTGCGGTCGCGCGGGCCTTCGAGCGGCACCTGTTCCAGCGTTTGCAGCACATCGTAGAGCCCGTAGAGCGCCGCCTGGTCGCCCGGCTGCGAGATCAGCACGATCCGCGGGGCGTCCGGGGTCTTCGCGCGATAATGGACGAAGGGCGGCTCGTAATGGTCGAATTCGACCAGGCCCAGGGGCAGGGTGACGGTGATGCCGGATTCGGCCTCGACCACCTCGGTGAAGCCGAAGGCCGCCCGTTCGGCGGCCCAGGCGTCCAGAAGCGCCCGGCGCTGGCGGGTGGTCAGGATGCCGGTCGGCTCCAGCCCCTGCGCCTCTTGCCAGGCGGCCATGGAATTGCGCGTGCCGGGGCCGAAGGCGCCGTCGATGGCGCTGGTGTAGAAGCCGAACCATTGCAGCGCGGATTGCAGGTCGCGCCGTTCCTCGGGTGTCAGCAGCGCCTCGCTGTCGCGGGCCTCCTGGCGGGTTTCGTCGGGCAGGGACGCGGGGTCCGGTGCGGGGGCGGGCTCGGCAGGTGATGCCGCCGGCTCGGCAGCGGCCAGTGCCTGGGGGATGGCGAGTGCCGCCCCGTCCTCGGGGAAGAACCGGTCGCCGTAGCGGGCGCCGTCGGCAACGAAGCTGTCGGACGGGATGCGGCTGTCGCGTTTCAGCAGGCCCAGTCGCAC
>JBKBRG010000518.1:0-2151 GCA_046292325.1 Tabrizicola sp. | reverse complement strand
CGAACGATACGCTCTCCCAACTGAGCTACTGCCCCATCCGCAGGGCGCTATTCAGCGCAAATCCCGGGGAGTGTCAAGCCGCGTCGGTGCCGGATCAGCGGGCATGCTGGCGGACGAAGGCCACGATATCCGCCGCAGGACGCGCCCCGGCCAGCCGCGCGACCTCGCGTCCGTTCCGGTAGAGGATCAGGGCGGGAATGCCGCGGATCCCGGCACGCGCCGAAATCTCCTGGTGCTGATCGGTGTTCAGCTTCACCAGCCGCGCCTCCTGCGCCAGCACCTTCGCGGCCTTGGCGAATTCCGGGGCCATCGCCCGGCAAGGGCCACACCAGGGCGCCCAGTAATCGACGAGAACCGGAAGGTCATCGCCCCGCGTCATCTTGTCATGGGTTGCCCCATCGAGTTCGGCAACTTCGCCCGTCACCAGGACGGCGCCGCAGACCCCGCATCTGGGCGCATCGCCCAGACGGGACGCCGGCACGCGATTCGCCTGGCCACAGGCGGTGCAGGTCAGTCTCAAGGCATCAGCAACAGGCATGGCAAACCTCACACATCGTCAGGTTTGAAGATGTGCATCCAGGTCAGGCTGCGCAAGGGGCGCAGGCCCGCGGCATCAGAGAAAATCTTCCTCCTCGCCTGCGACATCGATGCCGAGCGCGTCGAGACCGGCTTCCAGATTCTCGGCCAGATGCGGCATGCCCATCAGGTAGTCGGCGGTGGGGGTCGTGGCCTCGGCGACTGCGGTGGCCACGGCCTCGGCGAAATCCTCGGGTTCGAAGGCGCCCCGGCCGACCCAGGCGATCGCGGTCAGCTGCGCCTTTTCGTCATCGTTCAGCGCGTCGATGAACGCATGAAGCTCGGCATCACCGACGCCGGCCTCGCGCGCCAGGTAGATCACATGCACGACCTTCTGCGGGCTGATTTCCAGCATGGCGGGCCTCCCTTTCCCGGATCATGGTCGCGCATGCCGCGCCCCGGCGCAAGCGATGCGTCAGGGGCCGGCCGCCCCGACCGCCCCGACGGCCCAGACGGTCAATCCATGCGCCAGCGCCCCGGCAAGCGTCGCCAGCACGACCGAACGGCGCGCGGCATAGACGGCGAGCACGGCCAGGGTGCCCAGCACGACCGGCGCCAGCGCAGGCAGCTCGGACGACAGCGCGGGCAGGATCGCCGCGACGAACAGTGTGGCGATGGCGGCGGGCCCGGTGGCAGAGAGGAACCGCTCCAGCCAGCCGCTGGCGGCCATGCGGTCGCTGCGCAGGATCACCGGCAGGGCACGGAAGGCCCAGTTCGCAGCCCCGGCGATCACGGCCACGGTCAGAAGTTCCCAGTTCATCGGCGCAACAGTCCGGTCAGCGCCCCGGCCAGCATCCCCAGCAGGATGCCGCTGGTCGCGCTGATGGCAAGCGTCGCTGCCACCGTCACCAGGCCCGCCACCGCGATCACGGGCAACTGGCGACGGTCGAGGATCGACAGGAGCAGCGCCAGAAAGAGCGCCGGCAGCATGAAGCCCAGCCCCGCGCCAAGCGCGGGCCAGCCGTCCAGCGCGCCGCCACCGGCCAGCGCCCCGATGACCGTTCCGCCGACCCAGGCCGCATAGGCCCCGATCCCCAGTCCCGACATCCAGGCCTCGGAGAACCGCTGCCCGCGGGCCAGCGCGCCCAGCGCCTGTCCGAAGACCTCGTCCGTCAGGCCGAAGGCCCAGGCCCAGGCATGGCGGGTCGAGGCGCCTTCTCCCGCCTCGCGCATCAGCGAGGGGCCATAAAGCACATGGCGCAGGTTCATCGCGATCAGGGTGACGGCCGTGACCAGGACCGGCGCCGAGCTGGACAGCAGCGCAAGCGCCAGGAACTGCGAGGCCCCGGCATAGATCAGCAGGGACAGGGCAAAGGCCTCGGTCGCGCCGAACCCGGCACGGGTCGCGGCCACGCCGAAAGAGAAGGCGATCGGAAAATAGCCCAGGACGATCGGCAGGCTTGCGGCCAGTCCGGCAAGGAAGGTGGGTTTGGTCGCGGTCATCACCGGGCAGGGCTAGCTGTGAAATCTCAGGAGGTTGTTCACCCGGAACGGGGTTAGGCTGCAATCGCCAAACTCCAGCCGAGGACCCGCAAGGATGAACAACCCACACCATGGTGCCCGTCTCACCGTTCA
>JBKBRG010000517.1:0-2159 GCA_046292325.1 Tabrizicola sp. | reverse complement strand
CCCTCGATCCGGCCGGCGACCCACTGGCCGACATATCTGAACCCGTCGGTGGTGGAGAATTCGCCCTCGCCGTCGCGCAGGCCGGCCTTGAACGTGCCCTTGTAGAGGCTGCCGTCGGGATAGACCGCGGCACCCGTTCCCTCGCGCTGGCCGTCCACCCAGTCGCCCTCATAGCGGTAGCCGTCGGGATAGGTCATCACGCCTCTGCCGTGCGGTCTGGCGTTGCGGAAGGCGCCTTCGTAGATGCGCCCGTCGGGATAGGTCGCCCGGCCCTGGCCGGTGATGACACCCGCCGCCCACTCGCCCTGGTAGGTGGATCCGTCGGGATAGGTGATCGCGCCCTGGCCGTTCGGCTGGTCCGCCTTCATCGCCCCGATGTAGACCGAGCCGTCGGGGTAGGTGATCGACCCCGTCCCCTCCATCCGCCCCTCGACCCAGGTGCCCTCGTATTTGAACCCGTCCGGTGTGGTGAAACTGCCCCGGCCGTGGCGGCGGTCGCGCTGCCACTGGCCGAAGTAGATGTCGCCGTTCTTGTGGGTCAGCTTGCCCTCGCCCTCGCGCAGCCCGTCCTTGAAGCTGCCCTCGTAGACATCCCCGTTCGGCTGGGTCAGGATGCCGATGCCGTTGATCTGCCCGTCGGCCCAGGCGCCCTGATAGACCAGCCCGTCCGGCATGGTCAGCCGGCCCTGGCCCGACCGCTGCCCCTTGACCAGCGTGCCCTCGTAGACCGTGCCATCGGGATAGGTGATCTGGCCGCGGCCTTCCTTGACCCCCATCACCCAGTCGCCCTCGTAGGTATAGCCCGAGGGGTTGGTGAGCTTGCCCTTGCCGTTGTGGCTGCCCTTGACGAAGCCGCCCTCGTAGACCGAGCCGTTGGCGTAGGTGGCCTTGCCTTCGCCCGTCATCTCGCCCTGGAACCAGTCGCCTTCATAGCTGCGCCCGTCGGGCGAGGTGATCTTGCCCTTGCCGTCGGGCTGGCCGTTCTCGAACGTGCCCTCGTAGACCGAGCCGTTGGGATAGCGCGCGATGCCCTGGCCGGTGATCTGACCCTCGACCCACTGCCCGCTGTATTCGAAGCCCGAAGGCAGCCGGTAGGTCCCGGTGCCGTGCTGCCGTCCGTCCTTGAAGGTGCCCTCGTAGACCGATCCGTCATCGTATTGCTTGGTGATGATCTCGCCGTCCTGGGCCTGCGCGGGCAGGGAAAGGGCGACAAGCAGGACGGCAGGCAACAGGCGCATTGACGATTCCCCGGTGCGGTGACAGAGGCAGCGTAAGGGCGGGGTCAGATTGTGACAAGCTTCTGACGGGGCGCCTCCTCCGGCGCCTGCGGTGCGTCGTCGGGCGGGGCGCGCAAGGAAGACCGGACCGGCACGACTAGCGGTTCCCTCGACGGCGTTCCCGGTCTACATATAGGGGAAAGGAGCCGTGACATGACCGGAATCTTCAAGATGATGCTGGCGCAGCTGAACCCCGTGGTGGGCGACATCGCCGGCAACACGGCCCGCGCCGAGGCCGCCTGGCGGCGTGGCAGGGACGAAGGCGCCGACATGGTGGCCCTGACCGAGATGTTCGTCACCGGCTACCAGACCCAGGACCTGGTCCTGAAGCCCGCCTTCGTCACCGCAGCCATCGCGGCGATCGAGGCGCTGGCCGCGAGCTGCGCCGATGGCCCGGCGCTGGGGATCGGCGGGCCGGTGCGGCAGGGGGGGCGGCTTTACAACGGCTATTATGTGCTGGAGGGCGGCCGGATCCATGCGCGCGTCCTGAAGCACCACCTGCCGAACGACGCCGTGTTCGACGAGAAGCGGGTCTTCGCCGCGGCCGATGTGCACGGTCCCTATGTGGTGCGCGGCGTCCGCATCGGCACGCCGATCTGCGAGGACGCCTGGCACCCTGACGTTGCGGAAACGCTGGCCGAGACCGGGGCCGAGATCCTGCTGGTCCCGAACGGATCGCCCTATCATCGCGGCAAGCCCAACCTGCGGCTGAACCTGATGGTGGCCCGCGTGGTCGAGACCGGCCTTCCCCTGGTCTATCTGAACATGGTCGGCGGGCAGGACGACCAGGTGTTCGACGGCTCTTCCATGGTGCTGAACCCCGGCGGGCGGCTGATGGCGCAGCTGCCGCAGTTCGACGAATGCGAGGTGATGGTCACATTC
>JBKBRG010000516.1:0-2163 GCA_046292325.1 Tabrizicola sp. | reverse complement strand
CCGGCATCCGCCACAGCGCGAAGAGATCCGGCCCAAGCCGTTCCGTCTCGACGAGGGTCGGCCGTGGGGCCTCGGCCAGGCGGCCCAGGCCAAGCGACCCAAGGGCGGGATGCCCGTCGGCGCCGATCAGCGCCGCGCCCGAGAACAGCGCCAGCTCGTCCACGAGGCCCGCGCCGACCAGGGCCGCGGCCAGCGTGCTGCCGCCCTCGCTCAGGACGCGCGTCAGGCCCCGCGCGGCCAGCGCCGCCAGTGCGGCCGGCAGGTCGAGACGGTCTGCGGTCTCGGCCACCTCGATCAGTTCGGCCCCGCTGGCCAGCCAGGCCTGCCGGGCGGCCTCGGGCGCGGACGGACCATGCAGCAGCCACACCGGATGGGCCCGGGCGCTGCGGCCCAGCCGGCTGTCCGGCGCGTGTCGGAGCGTCCGGTCCAGCACCACCCGCACCGGCTGGTGCACTGCCCCCATGTCGCGCACGGTCAGGTCCGGGTCGTCGGCAATGGCGGTGCCGGATCCGACCATGACGGCATCATGCGACAGCCGCAGCGCATGGACCTTGCGTCGCGCCGCCGGCCCGGTGATCCAGCGGCTTTCGCCCGAGGCGGTGGCGATCCGGCCGTCAAGCGTCGCGGCCAGCTTCAGCGTCACGAGAGGCAGGCCCCGCGTCACCCGCTTCAGGAACCCCGCGTTCAACCGGGCGGCCGGCTCTGACAGCACGCCTTCCGCGACCTCGATCCCGGCCGCGCGCAGCATCGCATGGCCCTTGCCCGACACGCGCGGATCGGGGTCGGTCAGGGCCGTCACCACCCGCGTCACGCCGGCGGCGATCAGCGCCTCGGCGCAAGGAGGGGTCTTGCCGTGATGGGCGCAGGGTTCCAGCGTGACGAAGGCCGTGGCGCCCCGGGCCAGGGGTCCGGCCTGTTCCAGCGCCCGGACCTCGGCATGGGGCCGCCCGCCCGGCTGGGTCCAGCCCCGCCCGACGACCAGACCATCGCGGGTGACAACGCAGCCCACCGCCGGATTGGGCCAGACATTGCCAAGGCCCCGCGTCGCCAGGCGCAGGGCATGGGCCATGTGGGCCCGGTCTTGGGAGGGATCGCTCACTCTTCCCCGGCGGCTCCGGGCCGAAGCTCGCTGACGAAGCCGTCGAAATCGTCTGCGGTCTGGAAGTTCTTGTAGACGCTGGCAAATCGCACATAGGCGACCGTGTCGATCCGCGCCAGGCTTTCCATCACGATCTCGCCGATCACCTTGGACGAGATGTCGGTGTCGCCCAGGCTTTCCAGCCGCCGCACGATGCCGGATATCATCTGGTCGATGCGTTCGGGGTCGATCGGCCGTTTCTGCATCGCGATGCGGATCGAGCGTTCCAGTTTCGAGCGGTCGAAATCCTCGCGCTTGCCGCTGGACTTGATGACGACAAGATCGCGCAGCTGGACACGTTCATAGGTGGTGAAGCGGCCGCCACAGGCCGGACAGAACCGCCGGCGGCGGATCGAGACGTGATCCTCGGCCGGACGTGAGTCCTTCACTTGCGTGTCGATGTTGCCGCAGAACGGGCAGCGCATCGGCTCCCTCCTTGCATTGTTGTTGGTCCCGCCTCAAGGCCCGGTGTTTCTCCCGGTTTGCCATACTGACTATAGGGGCGGGCAGTGCATCTGGGGAAGGCATATAATCGCGGCCCAGAATATGGGGCCGGCACTGTGGCGGCTTGGACTCACGCCGGGCTTGCCGCAGGCCGGGCGGGATGGGTGGGCGAGGACTGGCCGCGCCCCGCATTGCGCTCTTTGCCATCGTGGGGCGATATCCGGCGCCTTGTCGAATGCGGGGCGCGGTGCACGGTTCCGGGGGGGCGGGCTGCCATCTTCGACACTGCCAGCACGCACGGCACCTCCGCGGTCCTGCGCGCTGGCCAGGGCGGGGAACCCGTCCATCGCGACTGGCCACATCCGGGCGCTGCGTGGCCGCAGGGGCCGGACCGTGAAGAGGCGCAGCGCAATTCCGATGCCGACCGGCCGACATCCCTCGCTGACGACGCAGTCCCGGTGCTGCACCATGAGACCGGCCCTGCCGGCCGCATCGGCGGGTTGCCGTCCGATGCCGCGGCCATGGCGGTGAACCGATCGCGTTCTCGATACCGGGCTCCGCTTTCCGGTCTGGCCGTTCGT
>JBKBRG010000515.1:0-2164 GCA_046292325.1 Tabrizicola sp. | reverse complement strand
ATCGGCGTCGAAGAAGACCAGGATCTCGGACCTGGAGCCGTTGATCGCATCCAGCAGCGCCGCCGGCTTGCCGGGCGGCGCATCGGCCGGGCGGTGGATCACCCGCAGGAAGGGATGGCGGGCGGCAAAGTCGTCTGCGATCGCCCCGGTGCCGTCACGCGAACGGTCGTCGATCACGATCACCTCGTAGCGGTCCGCCGGATAGTCCACCCGGGTCAGGCAGTCGAGACAGCCATGCAGAACCCGCTCTTCGTTGTGGGCCGGCACGATCACCGTGACGCCCGGCAGATCACCATCCGCCAAGGGCGCGGCGGGTCTGCCCCGGCGGCCGAAATGGAACAGCAGGGTCACGATGACCTGCCGGATCAGCACGAACAGAGCCAGAAGGGTCGTCGCAACGTTCCAGATCAGGATCAGCCCGATCGACGCCCCGATCATAGCCCGAATTTGACACTGATCGAGGCGCCTTGCAGATCGTAGAGATCGGTATCGACGAATTCGCCGCGAAGGATCAGTTCGGCATTGTCCGAGAACCGGTAGGACACGAAGGGCTTGAACGCCGTGTAGTCGTTGTTCACGGCGGTCAGCGTTCCGAGATCGTAGGACATCTTGCCGAAGCCGAGTTCCGCCCCGAGGTTCAGGCCTGCCGGCGTGACCCAGGTGGCAACCGCCGAGATGTCATAGCCGATGTCGGCAGCACCCGAACTGTCGGTCACCCCGGCACGCAGCTGGCCGACCAGGTAGGAGCCATCGGCATTGGGCGGGAAATACCTGATCGCCTCGCCCTTGAGGGTCGTCGTGGTGACGCCGCCGTCGTATTCTGCGCGGCTGATCTCGACATCATAGATCATCCCGGTGGCCGGACCGGCATCATACCGGTAGCCGAGCGCATACTTCCAGTCGGGCGCCGTCCCCAGATCCGAATCGGAGCCTTCGGCCGTCAGGCGCAGCTTGCCCGGGCCGGCCGAAAATTCCGCGCCGAGGCCAAGCGAGGTCACGTCTTCCTCGCGCTGCTGGCGGGTGATGTCCAGCAGGATGGCCAGATCCTGCGACAGGGCGAAACGCGAGTTCAGACCGACATAGTCGCGGTCGGAATAGCCGTCGGACAGGTCGATCGACCCGTAGGTCAGCTGAACGAACCCGGCATCCTGGGCCTGCGCCGCCCAGCCGACGGTCAGGGCCGTGCCAAGAAACAACGCCAACCCGAGTCTGCCCTTCATGGTCGTCTCCACCCGCAAGCGCGATCCGTTCACCGGATCGTTATCGCATTCCCGTTCCGGACGAAAGACAGGTGCGGACATGCAACCCTTGCCTGTCCCTGCCTATGGCATTCCTGCACCAGTTGGCCTTGTCCGTGTCACGGCCATTGCAAGTGCCGGAAATCCTTCCGTTCCACGGGCGAAAAGATACGGCCTGGCGGGGCGCGCACAAGCGCGGGATGACTAGAATTCAAGCCACTTGCGGCACGGCAGCGGTCAGACCAGCATCCCGCCGTCGGTATCGTCGCCGGCCTCTTCCATCAACCGGTTGATGTCGGCAATCTTGACCCTGCGATTGCCTTCCAGGCTGATCACCCCGTCGCGCTTCAGCGCGCTGATCTGACGACTGACAGTCTCGAGCGTGAGACCAAGGTAATCGGCCATCTCCTCGCGGGTCAACGGCAGATCCACCGCCAGCGCGCCCGTTGGCTGCCGCAGGTGCAGGGCGGCATCGCGCCGGGCGATGATCGCGATCAGCGAGGCGATCTTCTCGCGTGCGGTCTTGCGACCGAGAAGCAGCATCCATTCCCGCGCGGCATCCAGTTCGTCCAGCGTCATCTCCAGCAGCCGCTGCGCGATATGGGGCGTCGAAACCATCATGTCTTCAAACGGTTTCTTGCGGAAACAGCACATCACGAGGTCGGTCGTCGCGGTGACATCGAAGGCGGCCGTGGCGCGGCCGGGGCGGCCGACGAAATCCGACGGCAACAGAAGCCCGACCATCTGCCGCCGCCCGTCCACCATGGTCTGGGTCAGGGTGGCGATCCCGCTGACCACCGAGCCCACGAACTCCATCCGGTCGCCCGACCAGATGATCGTCTGGCCGGCCTGGAAGCTGCGGTAATACTTGATCTGCTCCAGCCGCGTCAGTTCGTCGGTATCGCATCGGGCACAGACGGCGCGGT
>JBKBRG010000514.1:0-2190 GCA_046292325.1 Tabrizicola sp. | reverse complement strand
GAGGCGGGGCCGATGATGATCGTCTGGCCCACCACCGAGATGGCGCAGCGCAACTCCAAGCACCGCATCGATCCGCTGATCGAGGAGTCCCCGGTGCTGCGCGAGATCATCGCGCCGGCGCGAAGCCGCGACTCGGGCAACACCGTGCTGATGAAGGAGTTTCGCGGCGGGGTGCTGGTGATGACCGGAGCCAACTCGGCCGTGGGCCTGCGCTCGATGCCGGTGCGCTATCTCTTCCTCGACGAGGTGGATGCGTACCCGCTGGACGTCGATGGCGAGGGCGATGCGATCCACTTGGCCGAGGCTCGCACGCGGACGTTTGCGCGGCGCAAGATTCTGCTGGTGTCCACGCCTACCATCGCAGGGGCCTCGATCATCGAGCGGGAATACGAAGCCAGCGACCAGCGTCGCTACTTCGTGCCGTGCCCGCATTGCGGCCACAAACAGTGGTTGAGATTCGAACGGCTGCGCTGGGAGCGCGGGCAGCCCGAGACCGCCGCCTATCTTTGCGAGGCCTGCGAGGAACCCATCGCCGAGTACCACAAGCCGCGCATGCTCGAACTCGGCCAGTGGCAGGCGCAGGCCGAGAGCCGCACCGCGGGCTTCCACCTGTCCTCGCTCTACAGCCCCTGGCGCCGGTGGCGCGAGATCGCGGAGTCCTGGGAGAAGGCCACCCGCGCCGAAGGCCGGTCGGTGGCGATGATCAAGACCTTCAAGAACAACGAGCTCGGCGAGACCTGGGTGGAAGAGGGCGAGGCGCCGGACTGGCAGCGCCTGCTGGAGCGGCGCGAGGATTACCCGATCGGCACCGTCCCCGCCGGAGGGCTCTTGCTCACCGCCGGCGCCGACGTGCAGAAGGACCGCATCGAGGTGTCGGTGTGGGCCTTCGGGCGCGGCAAGGAATGCTGGCTCGTCGAGCACCGGGTGCTGATGGGGGACACGGCGCGCGAAGCGGTGTGGAAGGCGCTGGCCGACCTGCTCGGGCAGACCTGGACGCACGAGAGCGGCGCGTCGCTGCCGCTGGCTCGCCTGGCCGTGGACACCGGCTTTGCGACGCAGGAGGTCTACGCCTTCGTGCGCGCCTGCCACGACGCGCGGGTGATGGCCGTCAAGGGCGTGACACGCGGAGCAGCCCTCATCGGCACGCCTACTGCCGTCGATGTCTCGCAGGGCGGCAAGCGGCTGCGCCGGGGCGTGAAGGTGTACTCGGTGGCGGTGGGACTCGCCAAGCTCGAGTTCTACAACAACCTGCGCAAGAGCGCGGATGTGGCCGACGACGGCACCACGCCGATCTATCCGCCAGGCTTCGTGCACCTGCCCAAGGTCGATGCCGAGTTCGTGCAGCAGTTGTGTGCCGAGCAACTGATCACGCGCCGCGACCGCAACGGCTACCCCGTGCGCGCGTGGCAGAAGATGCGCGAGAGGAACGAAGCCCTGGACTGCTACGTGTATGCCAGGGCAGCGGCCAGCGCCGCGGGGCTGGACCGTTTCGAGGAACGGCACTGGCGCGAACTGGAACGGCAGATCGGTCTCTCGCCGCCCATAGACCCCGATCCGCAAACCGAACAACCCACCGAGGCCGCCAAACATGGCGGCCTCGATGTTTCTGCAACTCGGAGATCTGGCCGGCCCGCGCGTCGATTGATCCGCAGCCGCTGGCTCACCTGAGACCTGATAGGAGATTCATCCCATGAGTCTGCAAACCCAACTCAACAGTTTCGTCCTGCGCGTCGCGCAGTTCGGTGATGTTGCGCGCGATGCCGAGCACGCCGAGGGGAATGTTGATCAGGAAGATCCAGTGCCAGCTGAAGAAGGTCGTGATGAAGCCGCCGACCGGCGGCCCGGTGATCGGCCCGAGCAGGGCAGGGATGGTCAGGAGGGCCATGGCCGAGACCAGCTCGCTTTTCTTCGTCGTGCGCAGAAGCACAAGGCGCCCGACCGGCGTCATCATGGCGCCGCCCATGCCCTGCAGGAAGCGCGCGGCGACGAAGGAGAGCAGCGAGCCGGAGATGGCGCAAAGCAGCGAACCCAGCATGAAGACAACGATGGCCGCGCGAAACACCCGCTTCGCCCCGTATCGGTCCGCCATCCAGCCGCTCACCGGAATGAAGATCGCAAGCGCCACCATATAGGAGGTGAGCGCCAGCTTCAGCGTGATCGGCCCGACTCCGAGATCGGTGGCGATCGTCG
>JBKBRG010000513.1:0-2191 GCA_046292325.1 Tabrizicola sp. | reverse complement strand
GTTGAGGCAAAACGCTGGTGTCTATACACAAGTGTTTTTGTCGGATTCCAAGTCTTTGTTGTATAATGGTTTTTTGGTTGCGGGGGCAGGATTTGAACCTGCGGCCTTCAGGTTATGAGCCAGATTTCCCACAATATATAGAGCCTTGATTGTTGACGCATTTTCCAGCTTACTCTCCCAAGCTGCTGTTTTTTTGAAGCTATCCAGCGCGACCGCCTGTTACTCGCCGCCAGCTAACGACAATAACAGCCATATGATGTGTTGACACAGTGTTGACACGCGGAGGCAGGAATGACCGAGAAACTGACCGAAGCCGCCGCCCGGAAGGCCCTGCCGCCGGTGCGCGGGCAGTCCATGCTGTGGGACGCAGAGGTGAAGGGGTTCGCCCTGCGGATTACGCCGGGCGGGGCCAAGTCCTTCATCCTGGACTATCGCGCCGAGGGGCGGCAGCGCCGGATCACCATCGGTGCATGGCCGGACTGGACGGTGGCCGCCGCGCGCCAGACCGCGAAGGACATGAAGCGCGAGGTCGATCTCGGCCACGACCCGATGGGCGAGCGGCAGGCGCAGCGCGAGGCGCCGACCGTGCAGGATCTGTGGGACCGCTACGCCCGCGAGCACCTGCCCAAGAAGGCCGAGCGCAGTCAGGCCGACGAGCGCATGATGTGGGAGAAGATCATCCTGCCCCGCTTCGGCAAGATGAAGGTCGCGCAGATCAGCCATGACGATGTGGACGCGCTGCACCGCGACATCACCGATATCCGGGGCACGCCGGTGCGCGCCAACCGAACCGTCGAGGTGCTGCGCAAGGCGTTCAACCTCGCGATCCGCTGGAAATGGCGAGACGACAATCCCGCCTCGGGCGTGCGGCGCAATCAGGAGGAGAAGCGGAACCGCTATCTGAACCGCACCGAGATCGCGGCGCTGGCGCAGGCGCTGAACGACCATTCGGAGCCCATGTCCGCGAACGCGATCAAGCTGCTGATGCTGACCGGCGCGCGGCGCGGCGAGGTGCTGGGCGCGACATGGGAGATGTTCGACCTCGAGAACGGCGTCTGGACCAAGCCCTCAGCGCACACCAAGCAGCGCAAGCTGCACCGCGTGCCCCTATCGGGCCCGGCCGTGCAGCTTCTGGTCGAGATGAAGGCCGCCGCCAAGGCGAAGGCCGAGGCAAAGGGCACGCGGCCCAGCCCCTACGTCTTCCCCGGCCCGACCGGCAAGCCGCTCACCGAGATCAAGCGGACGTGGGTCTCGGTCTGCCGCAGGGCGCGGCTCGGCGCGGAGGCACCGATGCTGGACGCGAAGGGCAAGCCGGTCCTTGACCGCAAGGGCAACCCGAAGACCGAGTTCCAGCCGAATGTCCGGATCCACGACATCCGCCATTCCTTCGCCAGCATCCTCGTGTCGGCAGGCGCGTCGCTGCCCTTGATCGGCCAGATGCTCGGCCATACGCAGGTCCAGACCACCCAGCGATACGCCCATCTGTTCGACGATCCGCTGCGCAAGGCCGCCGAGACGGTGGGCGCCTTCGTGTTGCAGCGCTCGCCAGAGGAGTTCGGCGCAAGCGAGGGAGAACGGCCATGACCGATCAGAAGCCCAATGGCCCGCCACCCGGCGCCCTCCCCCTCGAACAGGCGATGCGGGAGTTCCTGCCTGCCGAGATGTGGGAGGAACACGCGCGGGCAACCGAAGCCCGGAAATCGCTGCCGAAGCGGCCGACCTACCTCTCCAGCTACATCTCCGACTGGGAGGAGGCGAAGGCTGCGAACCATGTCGCCAGCCGGTCGCGCTCGGCGCGGGCCGATCTGCACCGCGTCTGGTACGGCATGCTCGCCGCGATGAAGGCGAAGCTGGAGGCAGGCGAACTGACGGCCTTCGGGCAGGAGAACCCGCCTTTCGGCCCGTGGCATGCGATCCCGGCGCCCGCGTGGCGGCAACTGCGCATCACCAATGTCCGGAAGGGCCAGGCCACCGTCGGCGCGAACATCGTGCACGACATCCACATCCTGCCGCCCGATGCCGACGACCACATGCCGACCGGGACGCCCGGACGCCCCACGAAGGGGATCGACATCATCAGGGTCGAGTTTCAGCGGCGCGTGGATGCGGGCGAGAGCGCGGGCAGTCTCGCCGCCGAGTCGCGCGCGCTCGCGGACTGGTATCACCAGACCTGGCCGAGGCGCGACTGTCC
>JBKBRG010000512.1:0-2196 GCA_046292325.1 Tabrizicola sp. | reverse complement strand
GTGAACGGTGAGACGGGCACCATGATGCGGGTTGTTCATCCTTGCGGGTCCTCGGCTGGAGTTTGGCGATTGCAGCCTAACCCCGTTCCGGGTGAACAACCTCCTGAGATTTCACACCTAGTCCTTGGGGGCGGCGGCGTTGCGACCGGCGACGATGACGCTGACCCCGTAGGCCGCCTCTGAAGACATCCCCGACAGGATGGCGGCCGCTGCCTCTGGCGGCATCCGGCCAAGAAAGCCCGCCGCAAACTCGGGGGACATGGTCTCGAACAGGGCGGCCGCGTCCTTCGGCTTCATCGCCTGATAGACCGCCGTAAGGTTCTGGATATCCTTCTCGGCAGCGCCGTCGGCCAGCGCGATCGTCGCCTTGAGCTCTTCCTCGACGCTTCGCAGCTCTTCCAGTCGTTGCGCGATCGTCGCATCGGCGACCGCCAGGGCTGCCAGTCGATCCTTCAGCGACGCCTCCTGCGCTGCGATCCGCTCCTCACGAAGCGTCAGGGCCTGCGCGAGGGCACTCGGCATCTCGCAACGGGTGGTGTCCGGCTGTTCCTGCACGGTCTCGGCTTCGGATTTCGCCAGGGCCGCCCCAACGCCCGATCCAAGCCGCAGTGCCCCGGACGAGGCGAACAGCATGGCCACGATGAAGAGGGCGCCCTGTCCCACGCGGCGGCTCATTCCGCGGCCTCCAGCGCGCTGCGCGGAGTGCGACGGCGGACCAGCCGCAGCCGGCGTTCCTCCTCTGCCGGCGTCTCGACCGCAGCCTGCGGCGCGGATGCCGCCGCCGGGTCCGGCAGATCGTGGAGCGAGGCGACCAGAAGCTCGAGCTTGCGGGCAACCGTCTCTCCTCGGGCCGTCAGGGCCTCAAGACTTTCGGCGGACCCGTTGGCCGCGGACCTCGCCTTTTCAAGGGCGACCGTCATGTCGTCGACCTGGGCGGAAAGAACCGCGATCGCCCCGCCCATCCCGGATTCGAGCGTCGTGAACCGATTCAGTCGGTTCGACAGGACAAGGCAGTAGATGGCGGCGCCGAAAGACCCGGCCACCAGAAGGATGTCAGAGATCATGTCCATGGGTTTCCGCCTCAGTTCAGCACGAATTCGGTGATCAGAAGGTCGCGCACCCTGCCCTCTCCGGTGACGACCTGGATGCGCCGCAACATCTGCGCACGCAGTCGCGCCATGGCCTGAGGGTCCTCGATCGAAGCGGTATCGATGGCGCGGAGATAGCTGTTGAGCACATCCAGGATCCGCGGCGAAAGCGCAGTGACCTCTGCTTGCGCCGTGTCGACGACTTCCAGTTGTGCCGTAAAGCGCAGATGCTCGCTGCCCGAATCGGGGCCGAGCGAGACGACGATCGTCGGCAGCGGAACGAAGGCGATGCCGGTGAGCGGGCTGGCTTTTTCGTCGGCCGGTTCATGCCCTCCACCGCCCAGGATCAGACCGGAGAAGGCGGCATAGAATCCAACGCCGCCAAGAACCAGCGCCAGGGCAAGCCCGATCACCAACGGCTTCCTCGATCGCTTTTTCGGTGCCTCGTCCAATGTGGCTTCTGCCGTTGCCATGCTTCGTGCCTCCGCTTCGGGATGAGAACGAACATAGATCAAAGGTCACTAACCGATTGTTAAGGCAGACCGGCAAATGTGAGCCACGGCAGAACGCCCGAGCCGGAGATTCGACGTGCAGAACCTGATCGCCATCTGGACATCGCTTGACCTCCGCCGACGGATCATCCTCTTGGGTGCCACGGTGGCGATGTTTGTCGCCGTGCTTGCCCTCAGCCGGATGGCGAGTCGGCCGGAAATGGGTCTGCTCTATGCGGGGCTGGAGCCTTCTGCCGCGGGCGAGGTGGTCGCGGCGCTCGACCAGCAAGGCATCAGCTACGAGATCAGGGGCGATTCGATCCTGGTGGACGTCAGCCGGCGTGATGCCCTGCGGATGTCGCTTGCGGCGGACGGTCTGCCCAGGGCGGACGGTGGCGGCTACGAACTCCTGGATTCGCTGTCGGGTTTCGGAACCACCTCGCAGATGTTCGATGCGGCCTACTGGCGCGCGAAGGAAGGCGAGATCGCCCGCACGCTTCTCGCAATCCCGCAGATCAGGGCGGCGCGTGTCCACATCGCAAGCGCCCCGAACCGGTCCTTCCGGCCGGAAGGCGCACCGACCGCGTCGGTAACCCTGACCACGGCATCGGGCCACC
>JBKBRG010000511.1:0-2202 GCA_046292325.1 Tabrizicola sp. | reverse complement strand
GCTTTGGCTTCTTCTTCCTGAGGAACTTCGCCCAGGCCCTCGGGGACAGCGGACAGATCCCGGTTCCGCTGGCCGCCTGGAGCCCGCCGATCGCTGCGGTCATGCTTTCGCTCGGCCTGCTTCTGCATCTCGAGGATGGCTGACATGCGCCGCCTCCTGATCCTGATCGCCGCAATCCTGGCCCTGTCGCATGTCGCCCGCGCCCAGGACCAGGCAACGCTGGTGTCGGACAACCTTCAGATCACCGGAGACACCCGGCTGATTGCCGACGGCAATGTCGAGGTGTTCTTCAAGGGCCGCCGCCTCAAGGCCAGCCGGATCGTCTTCGACCAGGCGACCGACCGGCTGGAGATCAGCGGGCCGATCGTGCTGACCGAAGAAGACGGCAGCGTCCTGATCCTGGCCAGCCAGGCCGACCTTGCCGCCGACCTGTCGGAAGGCATCCTGTCCAGCGCGCGGCTGGTCCTGAACCAGCAGTTGCAACTGGCCGCGAACAGCATGGTTCGGGTTTCGGGCCGCTTCACCGCGTTGCAGACGGTCGCGGCATCTTCCTGCAAGGTCTGCGAGGGCGACCCGACGCCCCTGTGGGAGATCCGGGCCCGCCGTGTCGTGCATGACGAGCTCGGGCGGCAGATCTACTTCGACCGCGCCCAGTTCCGTCTGGCCGGGGTGCCGGTGTTCTACATCCCGCGCCTGCGGATGCCCGACCCGACGCTGAAACGCGCCACAGGCTTCCTGATGCCCGGGATCCGCACGACCTCGGACCTCGGCACCGGGATCAAGCTGCCCTACTTCATCGTGCTCGGCAAATCCGCCGACCTGACGCTGACGCCCTATCTGACCGCACGCAAGTCGCAGACCCTGGGCCTGCGGTATCGTCAGGCCTTCGCGAAGGGCCTGCTGGAGGCGACGGCCTCGGTGACCCGCGACCAGCTGCGCCCGGGAGAGACGCGGGGCTATCTGCGCCTTCAGGGAGAATTCTCGCTGCCGAAGGGCTTTCTGCTGACCTTCGACGGCCAGACGGTCAGCGACCCGGCCTACATGCTGGACTACGGGCTGGGCAACGCCGACCGTCTTGACAGCCGGATCGAGGCCAGGCGCACCCGCCGGAACGAGCATATTGCCGCCCGGATCATCAGCTTCCAGACCCTGCGCGAAGATGAAACCGACAGTGCCATCCCCTCGGTGGTGGCCGATTTCACCTTTCATCGGCGCTTCTCGCTCGGCCCCCTTGGCGGCGAGGGCGGATTGCGGTTGCAGACCCACAACCAGTATCGCTCGTCGTCCAGCCCCACCGACGGGCCCGACAGCGACGACATTCCGGATGGCCGCGACATCGGCCGCATCTCGGCGCGGATCGACTGGCGGCGCAGCTTCGTGCTGCCGGCCGGCATCGAGGCCTCGGTCCTGGGCGAGGTGACGGCGGATGCCTACACGATCACCAACGACGCGGTCTACGCAGGCAGCAGCACGCGCACGCATGGCGCCGCCGGGGTAGAGTTGCGCTGGCCCTGGGTCAAGGCCGGCGCCAATGGCGCGACCCATGTGATCGAGCCGGTCGTGCAGGTGCTCTATGCCTCGAAGGCCGCGGACGCCATCCCGAACGAGGATTCCGTGCTGGTGGAATTCGACGAGGCCAGCCTGTTCGCGCTCGACCGGTTTCCGGGCTCGGATGAGGTAGAGCGTGGCGCGCGCGCCAATATCGGGATCGGCTGGACCCGCCACGACCCGGCGGGCTGGTCGATGGGCGTGACCCTTGGCCGGGTGATCCGCGAGGCCGATCTTGGGCAGTTCGGGCCGGGATCAGGCCTTTCCGGGATGCGCTCCGACTGGCTGGCGGTGGCCAACTTCACCCTGGCCGACGGCCTTGCGCTGACCGGGCGGCTGGTCATGGATGACGCGTTCGACGTGACCAAGGCCGAGGCACGGCTGGCGCTGAACGGTCCGAAGACCGCCCTGTCCACCTCGCTGATCTGGGCGGTCGCCGACCCGCTGGAGAACCGGCCGGAACCGACCCGCGAGATCACCTTCGACGCGCGCCGCAGGATGAGCCCGAACTGGACCGCGAATTTCTCGGGCCGTTACGATTTCGTGGCCGATCGCGGCACCGTCGCGGGCATGGGTCTGGGCTTCCAGAACGAATGTGTGCGCCTTGATGTTTCCCTCTCGCGTCGGTTCACGTCCTCGACTAGTGTGAAGCCG
>JBKBRG010000510.1:0-2210 GCA_046292325.1 Tabrizicola sp. | reverse complement strand
TTCAACGCCCACTACGGCCCCAAGGCCACGCCGGCCGAGTGAGAGGAAACGACACATGTTCCGCAACATCGCACTCATCGCCGCTTCGGCCCTGACCCTGACCGCCGGTGGCGTTCTCGCCGCCGGTGAGGGGGGGCATGTCGAGGATGTGGCCTTCGCCCATGAAGGCCCGTTCGGCAGGTTCGACCAGTTCCAGCTGCAACGCGGGCTTCAGGTCTACACCGAGGTCTGCTCGGCCTGCCACGGGCTGAAGTATGTTCCGATCCGGTCGCTTTCGGACGAAGGCGGCCCCGGGCTTCCGGAAGACCAGGTCCGCGCCTATGCCAAGCAGTTCACAGTGACCGACAAGGAAACCGGCGAGGACCGCGAGGGCCTGCCGACCGACAACTTCCCGGCCAATACCGGGGCCGGCGCGCCCGACCTGTCGCTGATGGCCAAGGCCCGTGCGGGCTTCCACGGTCCCTATGGCACCGGGCTCAACCAGCTGTTCCGCGGGATGGGCGGCCCAGAATACATCCACGCCATCCTCACCGGCTATACCGGCGAGGAGAAGGAGGAGTTCGGGTCGTTCTTCTACGAGAACACTGCCTTCTCGACCGGCTGGATCGCAATGGCCCCGCCGCTGTCGGACGGTCAGGTGACCTATGCCGACGGCACGCCGGCGACGGTGGACCAGATGGCGATGGACGTGGCCTCGTTCCTCTATTGGGCGGCCGAGCCGAAGCTGATGGACCGCAAGAACGCGGGCTTCGTCAGCGTGCTGTTCCTGGTGCTGCTGTCGACGCTTCTGTATCTGACCAACAAGCGCATCTGGGCCGGGGTCAAGGGCAAGAATCAGCACGCCTGATCCGTGCCGGAACCTTCGGAAAACCCCGCCTCTGGCGGGGTTTTTCACTTCCGGCCAAGGTAATCCAGCAGCTCTGGCGGCGGGTCGGCCAGCAGCATCCCGGTCTTTGCCGGAGGATGGACCACGCCGGCGGCGACGAAGGCCAGGCTTCCGCCCAGGGCCCTTGCATCCTCGGGGTCATGCGTGACCATCAGGACGAGGGCGCCGGTCTCCTGCGCCACCTCGCGCACCAGCGCCAGCATCTCGGCCCGCAGCGCCGGTCCCAGCGCCGCGAAGGGTTCGTCCAGCATCAGGATCGGCCGTGCCCGCAACAGGGCACGGGCCAGCGCCGCGCGGCTGGCCTGCCCGCCGGAAAGCCGGGCCGGGCGCCTTTCCTCCAGGCCGGCCAGGCCGACGCGGGCCAATACCTGCCCGACCCGTGCCCGATCGGCATCCGACAGGCGCAGGTCCGGCCTGAGGCCAAGGCCGATGTTTTCCGCCAGGGTCAGATGCGGGAACAGGTTCTGGTCCTGGAACAGAATCGTCATGGGTCGCTGTCCGGGCGGGACGGGTGCGAGGTCCGCGCCTTGCCACAGGACCCGGCCCGAGGTCGGCGGCAGAAACCCGGCGATCATCGACAGCAACGTGGATTTCCCCGCCCCCGACGGCCCCATGATCGCAATCAGGCTACCGGGCTCGGCCGACCAGTCGGCGGTCAGGCGAAAGCCGGGATGGGCGAAGGTCAGGCGGTCAAGGTGCAGCACGGCGACCTCCGGCGTCGAAAGCCCAGAACAGGGCGAAGGAAAGGATGACAAGGATCAGCGCGGCGGCGGCGGCGGCCTCGATCCGGTAGGCGCCGGTCAACTGGCTGACGACAAGGGGCAGGGTGGCCTGCCGTTCCCCGGCGAACAGAGCGATGACGCCCAGATCGCCCATCGACAGTGCGGCGGCGATGCCGGTGCCGAAGCCCAGGGGGCGGGCGAGCCGCGGCAGGACCAGCCAGCGCAGGCGGGACCAGCCGCCCAGGTCCAGACTGTCGGCAAGGCGGCCGTAGTCCTGGTGCAGCGCCCGCGCCGCGGGCAGGAGGATCCGGTAGAGATAGGGCAGCGACAGGGCAAGGTTGACCAGCACGGTGACCGGAAGCGCCAGGGTCACAGGGGGGGCAAGGGGCCGGATCAGCAGGAAGAGGCCGGTGCCGAGGACCAGGCCCGAGGTCGCCAGCGGCAGCGTGGCCGCGGCCTCGACCCAGGGTCCCGGCCGCCGCGCGGCCGACAAGGCCAGCGCCAGCGCCGCCGCCGTCGCCAGCGCCGCCGAGACCAGCGCCACCCCGACCGACCGCGCCGCTGCGGGCAGAACCGAGGCGGGCAGATCCGCGAGCCCGGGC
>JBKBRG010000509.1:0-2216 GCA_046292325.1 Tabrizicola sp. | reverse complement strand
CCAGTGCGCGACGAACAGGATCCAGCGCGCGCCCTGTTCCATCACCCACAGCGGCAGCCAGGCCAGGCCGAAGGGCGCCATCAGCGCCGCCAGCACCCCGGCGGGCATCACCACCGCGCCCATCACCGGGACGGTCAGCACGTTGGCCAGCAGGCCATAGTCGGTGAACCGGTTGAAATGCGCCGCCGCATAGGGCGCCGTCGAGAGCCCCCCGATCAGCGAGGACAGAACCAGCGTGAACACCGGCATCAGCCAGCGGGGAAGCGTCCGGCGGTAGATGCTGTCGTCCAGCGCGCAGAAGCCGACGATCAGGGCGATCGTCGCCGCGAAGGACATCTGAAAGCCGGGCTCCAGCAGGCTTTCCGGCTTGCCGAGCAGCAGGATCATCCCGGCGATCGCCACCGACCTCAGCGTCAGCGCGCGGCGGTCCAGCAGGATCGCACCCAGCATCACCGAGATCATGATGAAGGCCCGCTCTGTCGCCACGTTGGCACCGGACAGGAGCAGGTAGAACAGCGCCACCCCCAGACTGACCCAGGCCGCCACTTTCCTGGTGTTCACCCGCAGCGCGACGAACGGCACCAGCGCCAGGCCGTAGCGGATCAGCGCAAAGACGAAGCCCGTCAGGAACGCCATGTTCATCCCGGAGATCGCCAGCAGATGCGCCAGCGAGGAATCCCGCAGCGCCTGCACCGTCTCCCCGGAAATGGCCGAGCGGTCCCCGGTCATCGCGCCGGCGGCGAAGGCGCCGGCCTGCCCCGGCATCCGCGCCAGCATGGCCTGCGTCAGCCAGCGCCGCAGCCGGTCGATGGGCAGCGCGGCGCCGCTGGCCTCTTCCAGCAACAGCACGGGCGTGCGCGTGTAGCCGACCGCGCCCAGCTGGTCAAAGAACGCCATGCGGCGGAAATCGAAGGCGCCGGGCTCCACCGGGCCTTCCGGCGCGGCAAGGCTCGCGGTCAGGATCACCACCTGCCCCGGCATCGGGGCAAGCCAGCCCGCGTCCTTCTGCAGCGAGACCCGCACCCGCAGCGGCGTCTGCTCGGGCGCGAGGTCCCGCAGGACGACCCGGTCCAGCGTCAGCCGCAGGGCATCGGATTGCGAACGGTCGATCCCGACGATGCGGCCCTCGACCGGCCCGTAGTAGCGAAAGCCCAGCATCGGGGCGTCAAGCATGTGCGCGCGCGCGCCGGCGGCAAGCCAGCCCGCCGCCAGCGCCGCGACCGCCAGGCCGAGAGGTCGTGCGAGTTCGGATCCGATGGCCAGGGCCACCCCGCCAAGCAGCGCCAGCGCCGCCAGCGAATAGCTCGCCGCGCCCGGCTCGGCCTCGACCGAGAACCAGGCGCCGATGCCGCAGCCGATCAGGACCGCGATCCAGGGGAACAAGGTCCCCCGTGCCGTCTGCAGCGCCTTCAGTGGCACCAGCAGCGCCCGCAGGACCGTCTGAACGGGGGCCACCTTGTTTCCCACCCCGCGATTGCCTAAACCCGCGGGGATCCTAGGCCCGCCATGGTTTCCGAAAGGTTAATGCCGTCATGCCCGAGCAAGTCGTCACCCGCTTCGCGCCCTCTCCGACCGGCTATCTGCACATTGGCGGCGGCAGGACGGCGCTGTTCAACTGGCTTTATGCGCGGGGCCGGGGCGGGAAGTTCCACCTGCGGATCGAGGACACCGACCGTGAACGCTCGACCCCCGAGGCGACGGCGGCAATCCTGCGGGGCCTCACCTGGCTGGGCCTCGACTGGGACGGCGAGGTGGTCAGCCAGTTCGCCCGCCGCGACCGCCATGCCGAGGTCGCGCATGAGATGCTTGCGCGAGGAACGGCCTACAAGTGCTTTTCCACGCAAGAGGAAATTGCCGCCTTCCGCGCTGCGGAAGAGGCCGCCGGGCGCTATCCTGTCTTCCTGTCGCCCTGGCGTGACGCCGACCCTGCGACCCATCCCGAGGGCGCGCCCTATGTCATCCGCATGAAGGCGCCCCGCACGGGAGAGACGGTGATCGACGACCAGGTGCAGGGGCGGGTCGTGATCCAGAACGCGACGCTGGACGACATGATCGTGCTGCGCAGCGACGGGACGCCCGTCTACATGCTGGCGGTGGTGGTGGACGATCACGACATGGGGGTGACCCATGTGATCCGCGGCGACGACCACCTGAACAACGCCGCGCGCCAGCAGATGGTCTATGACGCGATGGGCTGGCAGGTGCCGGTCTGGGCG
>JBKBRG010000508.1:0-2223 GCA_046292325.1 Tabrizicola sp. | reverse complement strand
CTCGGTTTGGTCAGGATGAAACCAAGCCCTGAAATCAAAGGGATTGAGACCCTTTTGCTGTTTTGACGTTCTCGGTTTGGTCAGGATGAAACCAAGCCCTGAAATCAAAGGGATTGAGACGCTCATGTTGAGCACTATTTTTTGGTGCATCGTGATGAAACCAAGCCCTGAAATCAAAGGGATTGAGACCTCCGAAGTTCGACACTTCCGGGTCGTTTCGAGGCAGTTCGAGGGCATCGGGCGCATATGAATCAACGACTTGGCGTCGTTCCTCAGCGTTTTCTTGTAGTCTAAACACTGAAATTTTGGCGTAGTTTCCTCGGGCGCCTCTCCTGCTACACTTCGCGCGTGTTCATCAAGCTCACGCGCGTCAAGGGCCACACCTACGCCCAGCTCGTGGAGTCCTTCCGCGACGCCAACGGCCAGCCGCGCCAGCGCAACCTGGCCACCCTCGGGCGCGTCGACGAGAACGGCGGCCAGGTCGACAAGCTGCTGCACTCGCTGCTCAAGGCCCGCGGCCACGCTCCTCGCGACACCGCCACGCCGCAGGTGCGCTTCGAGTCCGCCCTGGCCCTGGGCGATGTCTGGGCCCTCGATCAGCTGTGGCGCGAACTGGGCTTCGATGCGCTGGCGGGCGTGTTCCGACGCGCCCGCTACACCACGCCGGTGGAGCACGCCCTTCGCGTGATGGTCTTCAACCGCCTGTGCGACCCCGACTCCAAGCTCGGCGTGCTGCGCTGGCTGCAGACGGTGAGCATGCCCGGCATCGACGCCGCCAAGCTGACCCACCAGCAGCTGCTGCGCAGCATGGACGCGCTGATGGACCATCAGGGCGCGGTCGACGAGGCCGTGGCGCACCTGCTGCGCCCGCTGATCGACGAAGAACTGTCGGTGGTCTTCTACGACCTGACCACCATCCGCACCGAAGGGCTGAGCGAGCAAGACGGCGACGTCCGCCACCGCGGGATGTCCAAGGAAGGCGTCGTCGCCCGCCAGTTCATGCTCGGGGTGGTGCAGACCGCCTGCGGCATGCCGATCTACCACGAGGTGTTCGACGGCAACACGGCCGAGGTCGCCACGCTCAAGCCCACGCTGGTGAAGGTGCTCGATCGCTACCCGCACATCCGCAGGCTGATCGTCGTGGCCGACCGGGGGCTGCTGTCGGTGGACAACATCGACGAGCTCTGCCAGCTCAAGGCCAGCGGCGGCAAGCCGCTGGAGTTCATCCTGGGCGTACCGGGGCGCCGCTATGGCGAGTTCGTCGAACTGCTTCAGCCGCTGCGCGCCAGGATGGACGCCGCCACGAGCGAGATCATCGACGAGGTGCGCTGGCAGGGGCATCGCCTGGTGGTGGCTCACCACCCCGAGCGGGCGCGCGAGCAGACCGAGCTGCGGCGACAGCGCATCGCCGAGCTCGAGGCCCGCGCCGCCCAGCTGGCCGGCAAGCTCGACGGCCAGGACGCGGGTGAAATCCACCGCGGCAGGAAGCTCAGCGACTGCGGTGCCAAGGCGCGGTTCTTCCACGAGGTCAGCGACGCGCGCCTGGCCAGCATCGTGCGGGTGGACCTGAAGTCGGAACTCTTCACCTACGCCATCGACGAGCGCACGCTCGAGCGTGCCGAGACGATGGACGGCAAGCTGCTGCTGGTGACCAATGTCCAAGACCTCGATGCGGCCGAGATCGTGGCGCGCTACAAGAGCCTGGCCGACATCGAGCGCGGCTTCAGGGTCCTGAAGTCCGAGATCGAGATCGCGCCGGTGTTCCACCGCCTGCCCGAGCGCATCCGCGCGCACGCGAGCCTGTGCTTCATGGCGCTGATCCTGTACCGGGTGATGCGCCAGCGGCTCAAGCTCGCGGGCAGCAGCCTGAGCCCCGAGGCGGCGCTGGAGCGGCTGCGCCGCGTTCAGCGTCACACCGTCTGCATCAACGACGGCGTGCCCCTGCAGGGCATCTCCACCATCAATCACGAACAGGCCAGCGTGCTGGCCGCGCTCAAGCTCAAGAAGCCCACGCCGGACCCCCAGATGAGCCTGTTGTAGTGGCAATCCGAGCGGCTGCCCTATACAGGTCAACAGGTTACGGCGCTTGGTGTCGAACTCGGGAGACCTCTGCCGATCACCGCTGATGACAGACGTGGCGACAGGGGGCGAGTGGCGTCCGTTTCCAGGCGACTCCCGCTACGAGGTCTGCAGTCTCGGCGCCGTTCGCAACACGCGAACCGG
>JBKBRG010000507.1:0-2229 GCA_046292325.1 Tabrizicola sp. | reverse complement strand
ATGCCCGCCCCTCGATGCGGTTGTCGGCGCTGATGGGGGTGCCGGTGGTCTATGTCATGACGCATGACTCGATCGGCCTCGGCGAGGACGGCCCGACCCACCAGCCGGTCGAACATCTGGCGATCAGCCGCGCCACGCCCAACACGCTGGTGATCCGCCCGGCCGACCTGGTCGAGGTCGCCGAGGCCTGGGAGATCGCGCTGACCGAAAGGACCCGACCCACGGTGCTGGCGCTGAGCCGCCAGAACCTGCCCGCCGTGCGCAAGACCCACACCAACGCGAACATGGTGGCGAAAGGCGCCTATGTCCTGGCCGAAGCCACCGGCAGGCGTCAGGTCATCCTGATGGCCACGGGCTCCGAGGTCGAGATCGCGCTGAAGGCACGCGCCGCGCTCGAGGCCGAAGGCATCGGCACCCGCGTCGTGTCGATGCCGTCGATGGAGCTGTTTGCAGCGCAGGACCAGGCCTGGCGCAAGCGCGTTCTGCCCGCCGGTCCGGTCGGGGTCGCCAGGGTGGCGGGCGTCCGGCTGGGCTGGGACCGCGGGCTGCTGGGCGAGCGGGGCCGCGAGGCGAAGGCCGGTTTCGTCGGCATGTCCAGCTTCGGCGCAAGCGCGCCGATGGAACGGCTCTACACCGAATTCGGCATCACCGCCGAAGCGACGGTTGTGAAGGTCAAGTCCCTGCTCTGAGTCTTTGCTCCGACACGGGCGAACAAGCGGCGGCTTCGGGCCGCCGCGTCTTTCGGGCTGACCGGGGCAGTCCCGCTGGCGAGAGGCCGGCCAGCAAGAAGGGTCGCCGGATGCGATTGCTGAACTCGGTTCACGTTTGGTCCGGGGCACGGGCGCTGACGCTCGGCGAGGCGCAGGCAGTGGCCGAGGCGGTCGTTCCGGGCGCCGACCTGACCCTTGACGGGGACAAGACCCGTCACGGGCGCGATGTGGCAACATGCGCGGCGGGTGAGACCGGGGCGATCGTGGCGCTGGGGTCAAGACCGACCTCTCGCGCACGACCTGCGCGCCGGACGGGACGGTGCTGGAGGCCAGGACCTACCGGGAAGCCATCTTCAAGGGCCTGCATGTGCGGGGCTGGCTGAGCTCGACCTTCGGCACCCGGTTCGCCGACATCACGGCGGCGGCGATGGTGGTCTTCGGGCTGACGGGAATCGTGCTGTTCCTTGTGCCGCGGCTGCTGCCGATGCTGGCCGGCGGCGGTGCCGGTGATGGAAGGGCCGGGGATCGTGGGCATCGTGAGCCGCACCGACCTGCTATCCGCCCCTGCCGCGCGGCTGGCGCGGCCGTGACCCCGGTCAGTGCGCGGCGGCGTTCCGGCCGGTCACGGCGGCCCAGAGCGGCCCGATCACCCGGGTTGCCACCGGGATCAGCATCACGCCGAGGATCAGGCCGAACACCCCGTCGAGGGCCGCAGTGACGACCCACTGCACAAGGCCCTGCGCGGCTGGCACGGCATGGGCGGCGGCCTCGGCGATGTGGTGGATGGTCTCGTAGGGCCAGGGCCAGAGATGAGTGACCTCCAGCCCGTGGATCACGATGTTCCCTCCGACCCAGAGCATCGCCGCCGTCCCCACGGTTGACAGGAACGCCATCAGCTTCGGCATCGCCAGCACCAGAGCGCGGCCCAGTGCCCTGCCCGCCCCCGTGCGCCCCGTGGCGGCCATGTGCAGACCCACATCGTCCATCTTCACGATCAGCGCCACCGCGCCATAGACGGCCAGGGTGATGAAGGCCCCGACCACGGCCAGCGTGATCGCCTGCATCCAGAAGCTGGGGCTTTCGATCGTGGCCAGCGCGATGGTCATGATCTCGGCCGACAGGATGAAATCGGTCTTGATGGCGCCCGCAACCTTTTCCTCTTCCAGATGGGCCGGGTCCCTGATGTCGAAGTCCTCCTCGACCTCGTGGTCGGCGTGAGGTGCGAGCAGGTGGACCAGCTTCTCCGCGCCTTCAAAGCACAGGTAAGCCCCGCCCAGCATCAACAACGGCGTGATCGCCCAGGGTGCGAAATGATCCAGCGCCAGCAGGCCGGGCAGAAGGACGATCAGCTTGTTCCTCAGCGAACCCAGAGAGATGCGCCAGATGATCGGAAGTTCCCGGTCGGCGGAAAAGCCGTGGACGTATTTCGGCGTCACCGCGGCATCGTCGATCACCACGCCCGCGGCCTTGGTGCCGGCCTTGGCCGCCGCAGCCGCGATGTCATCGACCGAGGCCGCCG
>JBKBRG010000506.1:0-2231 GCA_046292325.1 Tabrizicola sp. | reverse complement strand
GAAGGGGGGAGGGAAGCGCCCCTGCCTGCGGCGTCTTCGCGGAAGATCAGCCCTCGATGCGGCTCAGGTCCGCAACGCCGGAACATACCGCCCGGATCCGGTGCAGCAGGTTCAGCCGGTTGCGCCGCACCACCGGATTGTCGCTGTTCACCTGCACGGCGGTGAAGAAGGCGTCGATGGGGCCGCGCAGCGCCGCCATCGCGGCCATGGCAGCGGCGAAATCCTCCTGGGCCATGGCCGGGGCGATCGCCGCCTCGGCCTGGTCGAGCGCCGCGAACAGCGCGCGTTCCTCGTCGGTCTCGGCGAACTTCGGATCCGCGCCGAAGGAATATTCGACCCCATCTTTCGCCTCGGCCTGCGACAGGATGTTGTTGGCCCGCTTGAACCCTTGCAGGAGGTTCGCCCCGTCCTCGGTCTTCAGCGTCGCGGACAGCGCCATGGCCCGCTTGACGAGCAGCAGCAGATCATCGCTGCCCGGCATGGCAAGGCAGGCGTCGATGACATCGTGCCGGATACCCTGATCCCTGAGATGGACCTTCAGCCGGTCGTGGAAGAAGGCAAGCAGGTCGAGCGCGGCCGACATTCCGTGATGGCCGACAGCCGGGTGACGGGCGATGCCCCCGGCCAGCATCCCGGCCAGCGAGGCGCGCACCCCATTGCCCAGCACCAGCCGGATCACCCCCAGCGCGGCCCGCCGCAGGGCGAAGGGGTCCTTCGACCCCGTCGGCTTCTCATCGATCGCCCAGAACCCGGTCAAAGTGTCGATCCTGTCGGCCAGCGCCACGGCGACCGAGACCGGCTCTGTCGGCACGGTGTCGCTTTCCCCCTTCGGCCGCCAGTGGTCGCGCGCGGCATCGGCGACAGAAGGCTTTTCCCCGGCCTCCAGCGCATAGTAGCGCCCCATGACACCCTGCAACTCGGGGAATTCGCCCACCATCGCCGAGCGCAGGTCCAGCTTCGCCAGCCACGCCGCGCGTTCGGCATCCCCCGCATCCGCGCCCACCAGCGGCGCGAACTCGCGCGCCAGGGCCGCGATGCGCCCGACCCGCTCGGCCTGACTTCCCAGCCTGTTGTGGAAGGTGACCGCCTTCAGCCCCTCGGCCCACTCGCCCATGCCCGCCTTGGCGACCCGCAAGTCGTTCTCCCAGAAGAACTTCGCGTCCGACAGCCGCGCCGCCAGCACCTTCCGGTTGCCCTTCAGGATCACTTCACCGCCATCCGCCGCCTCGATGTTGGCGACGGTGACAAACCCCTCGATCCGGCCCGTCCTGGGGTTCTTCACCGAAAAGAACTTCTGGTGTTCCCTCATCGAGGTCTGCAACACCTCGGGCGGCAGCGACAGGAAGTCCTCCGCGATCCGCCCCATCAGCGGCACCGGCCATTCCACCAGCCCCGCAACCTCGGTCAGGAGGCCGGGGTCGGGCACGACCTCCATCCCGGCGGCAAAGGCCAGGTTCTGCGCGCCCTGCCAGATCGCCGCCTCGCGCTCGGCGCTGTCCAGCACCACCTTCGCGCGCTTCAGCTTCACCAGGTAATCGTCGAACCCCGTCACCGTGAAGCGGCCGAGGCCCATGAAGCGATGTCCCTCGGTCGTGTTGCCGGCCCTGATCCCGTCCACCTCCAGGGGCACGACATGGGCCCCCGCCTCGTCCGACAACAGGCACAGGATGGACTGCAAGGGCCGCACCCAGCGCAGGGAGCCCGACCCCCAACGCATCGACTTCGGCCAGGGAAAATTGCGGATCGTGGCTTCCAGCACCTCGGCCACGATCTCGGGCGCCTTGCGGCCGGGCTTCTCGATCACGGCGTAGAAAGTCTCGCCCTTCCTGTCCGCCCGCCGCTCCAGCTGATCCAGGGTCAGACCGGTGGACCGCAGGAAGCCCTCCACCGCCTGCGCCGGGGCGCTCGTGGCCGGCCCCTTGCGTTCCTCGCGCACGGGGCGGCTTTCGGCCGTCAGCCCCTCGACCGACAGGACCAGTCGGCGCGGCGTCGAGAAGGCCCCGGCCGAGGCATAGGTCAGCCCGGCCTCGACCAGCCCGTCGGTGACCAGCTTCCGCAGATCGTCGCGGGCCCTGCCCTGCATCCGCGCCGGGATTTCCTCGGAGAAAAGCTCGATCAGAAGGTCGGGCATGGTCAGTCCTTCAGAGAGGCGTTGGTCTGCTGCCAGGCATAGGCGCGGCCATCGGGAAAGACCGCGACGACGCGGTCCACGCCGGGGTGGATCTCGGGTT
>JBKBRG010000505.1:0-2237 GCA_046292325.1 Tabrizicola sp. | reverse complement strand
GGTCAGCGTGGCCGGGATCGACAGGTCGATGTGGCCGGTCAGGATCACCAGCATCAGCCCCGCCGCGCAGATGCCCAGGAACGACCCGATCTGCAGCTGTTGCAAGAGGTATGTCGGCTGCAACAGCGGCATCGTGCCCGAGGTGCTCAGCGTGTAGCCCGTGCCGATCAGAAGGATCACCAGCGTGAACCCGGCGGCGATCACCAGGGGCTTGTCCCCGGCCGTGATCGTCGGGGCCCTCATCGGAACAGCTCCAGCCGGTTCCTGACCGCGAAGGTCCGCCAGGCTCCGGCGCTGACGGCGAGAAGCAGCACCACCCCCTCGATCAGCGGCTGCAACAGCGGCTCGATGTCGAGAATGCGGAAATAGAACGAGATCACCCGCAGGATCAGCGCCCCGACGATGGAGGCGATGGCCCCCCCGATCCCGCCCGCCAGCGCCGTGCCGCCCAGCACCACGGCGGCGATCGAGTTCAGCGTATAGGCCGCCGCCTGCACCGTGTCGGCATTGCCGGTCGAGGTCTGCAGGGCGAGGTAAAGCCCCGCGCAGGCCGAGAAGAAACCGGCCATCGTGAAGGCGGCGAGTTTCGCCCGGGTGATCGGCAGGCCCGAGACATAGGCCGCCCCCTCGGCGGACCCGATGGCATAGACCGTGCGGCCGGTGACGGTGCGCTTGAAGGGCAGCCAGACCAGCAAGGCCACCCCGAACAGCAGGATCAGCGGCATGGGGATGTCGGCGAAGGGCCGGAGCCACCAGGCCTCGCCGCCGTCCGCGAAGCCGTAGGTGTCGGCCAGGTCCCGGACCGTGTTGGTCATGGCCCAGCTCAGGTCGCCGTCCACATTGCCCCCCGGCTGCGGCCGCAGCATCAGCGCCAGGCCGATGGCGATGGCCCCGGTCGCCAGCGTGGCGATGATGGGTTGCAGGCGGCCATGGACCACGATCAGCCCGTTCATCAGGCCGAAGGCCGTCCCGGTTGCCAGCACGGCAAGGATGCCCATGAAGATGTCCACCCCCGATCCGGTCAGCAGGTGAGAGGCGACGCAAGCCGACAGCGTCATCACCGCGCCGACCGACAGGTCGAGGCCCCGCATCAGCACCGGCACGGTCTGGGCCATGGCGACGAAGGCGATGGCCACGGCCTCGTTGGCGTTCTGGACAAGGACCGCGCTGGAAAAGCCGCGCGGGTGCAGAAGGTTGTAGGTGACGAACAGCACCGCGAACAGCGCCAGCGCCCCGCTGAAGGCCCGGTTCTGGGCGACCAGCCGCAGCATCAGGCCGCCGTCCCGATGTTCAGTGACGCACGCACGATGGCCTCTTCGCTGATCGCGGCGCCTTCCAGCTCCCGCACCACACGGCCGTCATGCAGCACCAGCACCCGATCCGCGCAGCCGATCAGCTCGGCATAGTCCGAGGAATGGAACAGGATCGATCTTCCGCTGTCTGCCAGGTCGCGCATCATGCGGAAGATCTCCTGCTTGGTGCCCACGTCGATCCCCCGCGTGGGATCGTTCATCAAGATGATGTCGGGGTCGGTCATCAGCCATTTCGCGATGACCACCTTCTGCTGGTTGCCGCCCGACAGGGTGCGCACCGGGTCGGACGGGCTGCCGACCTTGATCTGCAACCGGGCGATCCCGTCCTGCACCGCCGCCTCCAGTCGGGCCGGGTCGATCACGCCCGACCGGCTGATCCGCTCGAAGCCCGCCGCCACCAGGTTGTCGGCGATGGGCAAGGGCAGCATCAGCCCTTCGGTCTTGCGGTCCTCGGGGATCAGCGCCACGCGGGGCCGGCCGGACCTGGCCGCGATGGGCGAGGACGGCAGGCCGCGCCCGCCCATGTCCACCCTGCCGCGCACGCCCTTCAGCACGCCGAACAGCGCCAGAAGCAGTTCCTTCTGCCCCTGCCCGTCAAGGCCGCCGACGCCGAGGATCTCGCCCTTGCCCAGGGTCAGCGACACGCCCTTCAGCACGCCTTCCCATTCCAGCCCCTGCACCCTCAGCACCGGCGGCCGCGCCATCGGCGCGGGTTTCGGCGGGTATTTCGCGGTCACGTCGCGCCCGATCATCAGGCGCACGATCTCGGCATCCGTGCGCTCTCCCCTGGCGAAGGTCTCGATGTGGCGGCCGTTGCGGAAGACCGACAGCCGGTCGCACAGGGCCTCGACCTCGTTCATGCGGTGGCTGATGAACAGCACCGTCACCCCCTCGGCCTTCAGCCGGCCCAGAAGGTCATAGACC
>JBKBRG010000504.1:0-2256 GCA_046292325.1 Tabrizicola sp. | reverse complement strand
ACGCATATTTCCTCATCGACTTCATTGGCCTCAACCATCTCAAGGACGGGACCTCCAATCCGACGTTGAGCCGCGATGTTTTCGGCTCGCAAGCTTTGCCGGTGCCGCCTCTCCCCGAACAGCGTGCCATTGCCGCCACCCTCGGGGCGCTGGATGACAAGATCGAGCTGAACCGCAAGATGAACGCCACGCTCGAGGCCATGGCGCGGGCGCTGTTCCGCGACTGGTTCGTCGATTTCGGCCCCACCCGCGCCAGGATGGAGGGCCGCGAGCCTTACCTCTCCCCCGACCTCTGGCCCCACTTCCCCGCCCGCCTCGACGCCGAGGGCAAGCCGGAGGGGTGGGCATATGAACCGCTTCTTGATCAGGCGGAATGGGTCAACGGCGCCGCCTACAAGAACATGCACTTCTCGGATGCGCCGGATGCGCTGCCTGTTATCAAGATCGCCGAGCTGAAGAACGGTGTGACCGGCAACACACAATGGACGGCCACCGACCTTGGCGCGCGCTATCTGATCGAAGATGGCGAACTGCTGTTTTCATGGTCGGGCAACCCCGACACTTCGATTGACACCTTCCTGTGGACGGGTGGCAAAGCCTGGCTGAACCAGCACATCTTCGCCGTCCGCCCGAATGCCAAGAAGTCAAAGCCATACCTGCACACGCTGTTGAAGTATCTCAAACCGGAATTTGCCAAACTGGCGCGCAACAAGCAGACGACGGGCCTTGGCCATGTAACCAAAGCCGACATGCAGCGCATAATGGTCTGCGCGGCATCTCCAGAGGTTCACAAGACATTTGACCGCCTGATCGAGCCGATCTTCAATCAAGCTCTGGGGTTGCAGAAGGAATCCCGCACCCTCGCCCAGACCCGCGACCTCTTGCTGCCAAGGCTCATGTCGGGCGAAATTCGGGTGAAAGATGCCGAACGTCTGGTGGAGGAGGCCGGATGACCCGCGCGCCTGTCCGTCCCGAACTGATCGCCTGGGCGCGGGAGCGGGCGGGCGTGCGCGATCCGGTCGATCTGCAGGGCCGCTTCCCGCATCTGGCCGCATGGGAAGCGGGCGAGGCGCAGCCCACGCTGAAACAGCTCGAGGCCTTTGCGCAGGCCGTCCATGTGCCGATCGGCTACCTGTTCCTGCCCGAGCCGCCGCAAGAGAATCTGCCGATCCCCGACTTCCGCACCCACGACGGGCGCGGCGTGCGGCGTGCCAGCCCCGATCTTCTCGACATGCTCTACGCCTGCCAAGAGCGGCAGGGCTGGTACCGCGAATTCGCCCTGACCGTGCGGATGCCCGAGGTGGGCTTTGTCGGCAGCGCCAGCCTCGATGACCGCCCGAAGGACGTGGCAGCGCGCATGGCGCAGGTGCTGGGTTTCGACCTTGCCGCCAGGGCCGCTTGTCGCACCTGGGAAGAGGCGCTGCGGCAGTTCATCGCCCAGGCGGATGCCGCGGGGGTGCTGGTGATGGTGAGTGGCGTCGTGCTGTCCAACAACCGCCGCACGCTCGACCCCGAGGAGTTCCGCGGCTTTGCGCTGGCCGATGCGCGCGCGCCACTGGTGTTCATCAACGGCGCTGACACGAAGTCCGGGCAGATGTTCACGCTCGCGCATGAACTCGCGCATCTCTGGCTCGGCGCCTCGGCCCTGTCGGACGCCAGCGCCGCCCCCCTCAACGGCTACCGCCGCGAGGAGGTCTGGTGCAACGCTGTGGCCGCCGAACTGTTGGTGCCGCTGGACGCGCTCATGCTGGTGATCGAGCCGCTGGAGCCGCTAGACGAGGCCATGCAGAGGCTGTCGCGGCAGTTCAAGGTCAGCACTCTGGTCGTCCTCCGCCGGCTCTTCGACGCAGGCGCACTGGATCGCGCCGCATTCGACCGCGCCTGGGTGCAGGAGCGAGAGCGCCTGCGCAAGCTGGCCGGGGCAAGTGCGGGCGGCGGGGATTTCTACCGCACGACGCTGTCGCGCGTCAGCCGTCGGTTTGCCCGCGCCCTCGTCGAAAGCACGCTGGAAGGGCAGACGCTCTACCGCGACGCCTTCCGGATGCTAGGCGTCAAGAAAACCGAGACGTTCAACAACATCGGGCGGGAAGTGGGGGTCATGGGATGACCCGCTACCTGCTCGACACGAACATCTTTATTCAGGCACGGAACCTGCACTACGGCTTCGATTTCTGCCCGGCGTTCTGGGAATGGCTGATCGCCCAGAACGGAACCGGCCGCGTCGCCAGCATCGACAAGGTCGGTGATGAACTGCAG
>JBKBRG010000503.1:0-2259 GCA_046292325.1 Tabrizicola sp. | reverse complement strand
GGGGTCATGGGCGAGAACCGCCCAAGCGCCATGCGCGGCGGGGGCATGGAGGACGTGATCTTCAACGGCGCGGCCACCCGGGGCGCCCGGAATTTCGCCGAGGTCGCGCTGGTGATCGACAATTCCGACCGGCTGGCGCCTGCGGGCTTCAACGATGCCGACCAGATCGAGATCGTGCGGCGGATCACCCGGGACGCGGGGTCCGCCTATCGCTGCAATTCCAAGGATGTGCGCGCCCGCGACGTGCAGATGCTGTTCGCCGACGCCTCGACCGGCTCGCACAGCCCGGCTCTGGTGCGGCAGGGGCAGATTTCGGAACTGATCAACGCCAAGCCCAAGGCCCGCCGCCGGGTGCTGGAAGAGGCCGCCGGGATCAGCGGGCTTTACGCGCGCCGGCATGAGGCGGAGCTGAAGCTTGCCGGGACCGAGGCCAACCTCACCCGTGTGGACGACGTGCTGGAACAGCTGGCGCAGCAACTGTCGGTGCTGACCCGGCAGGCAAAGCAGGCCGCACGCTACCGCGAGATCTCTGAAGATCTGCGCAAGTCCGAAGGCATGCTGCTGTGGCGTCGCTGGCGCGAGGCGGACGAGGCGCGGTCGCAGGCCGAGGCCGCGCTGCGCGAACGGCTGATCGCCCAGCACCAGGCCGAGGCGGCGGCGCGGGCGGCGGGCAAGGCGCGCGAGGCAGCCGAGGACGCCCTGCCGCCGAAGCGCGAGGAAGAGGCGATCGCTTCGGCGATCCTGCAGCGGCTGGTCCTGCAACGCGACGCTTTGGGCGACCAGGAGGCCCGCGCGCTGGCGCAGATCGACACGCTCAAGGCCCGGATCGAGCAGCTGACCCGCGACATGGAGCGCGAGGCGGGCCTGAACCGCGACGCGGGCGAGGTGATCGAACGGCTGGATTGGGAGATCGAGCAGCTGGCCCGCGCCCATGACGGGCACGAGGAAAAGCTGGCCGAAGCCGTGGAGGCCGCGCGCGAGGCCGCTGCGGTGCTGGCCGAGCGCGAGTCGGCGCTGTCCGAACTGACCGAGGATGCGGCGCGGCTGGCGGCGCGGCACCAGTCGACGCAGCGGATGCTGGCGGACACCCGGTCCGTGCTGGAGCGGGCCGAACACCAGGCTTCCGCGGCGCGCGAGGCGGTGGCCGCCGCAACCGGGGCGCTGGAGGCCGCGGGCGAGGCATACGCGGCCGCCGAAGAGGCGCAGGAGGCCGCCGTGGCCGAAACCGAGGCGACCGAGGCCGCGCTGGAGGCCGCCGAGGCCGCGCGGGCAGAGACGCAGGCCCGGGAAGCCGAGGCGCGGGCCGCCCGATCCTCGGCCGAGGGCGAGGCATCGGCCTTGCGGGCCGAGGTCACGGCCCTTGCCCGGCTGGTCGAGCGGGAATCGCGGGCCGGGAATCAGCTTCTGGATCGGCTGGAGGTGCAGCCGGGCTACGAGAAGGCGCTGGGCGCTGCGCTGGCCGATGACCTGCGGGCGCCCGAGGTGGACGGGGACGCGAGGTCAGGCTGGGCGGTGCTGGCTCCTTACGACGATGCGCAGCCCTTGCCTGCGGGGGCCGAGCCTCTGGGCGCGCGGGTCAAGGCCCCGCCCGTGCTGGCGCGGCGTCTTTCCCAGATCGGTCTTGTCGCCCGCGAAAAGGGTTCTCATCTGCAACCGTCGCTTCGTCCAGGCCAGCGTCTCGTCAGTGTCGAGGGCGATCTCTGGCGCTGGGACGGGTTCCGCGCCGGGGCAGAGGATGCCCCATCGGCGGCGGCGCTGCGTCTTCAGCAGCTCAACCGCCTCGTGCAGCTGAAACGCGATCTGGAAGAGGTGGCCGCCCGGGCCGATGGCGCGCGGCAGGCGCACGAGGCCTTGCAGGCACGGCTGTCCGAACTCGCCGCAATAGACCAGCGCGCCCGCGATGCCCGGCGCGCAGCGGACGCGCGCCTGGCCGAGGCGAACCGGGCGCTTGCCCGGGCCGAGGCCGACCGGTCCATCGCCGGGGGCAAGCTGGAGGCGGCGAAGCTGGCCGTCAGCCGCTTCGAGGACGAGGCGATGGCCGCCAGGGCCCGGCTCAGGGAGGCCGAGGCGGCGATGGCGGATCTGGGCGATCTGGATGCCGCCCGCGGCGCGGTCGAGGCCGCGAAGATCACCGTCGAGGCCGCGCGGATCACCATGATGACGCGCCGCTCTGCCCAGGACGAGATTCGCCGCGAGGGCGAGGCGCGGGTGCGGCGCCGGCAGGAGGCGGTGAAGGAACTGTCGGGCTGGAAGCACCGG
>JBKBRG010000502.1:0-2261 GCA_046292325.1 Tabrizicola sp. | reverse complement strand
CGTCGAAGAAGATGATCTCGGGCTCGGCGGCGATGGCGCGGGCCAGCCCCACGCGCTTCTGCATGCCGCCCGAAAGTTCGGCCGGGTAGAGGTCGGCGACCGCGGGCTTCAGGCCCACCCGGCGCAGCTTCTCGATGGCAATCGCGCGCGCCTCGGCCTTGGGCCGGGCCTTGGGGCCGCGGACCAGGCGGAAGGCGACGTTCTCCCAGACGCGGAGCGAATCGAACAAGGCGCCCCCCTGGAACAGCATCCCGAAGCGGGCGAGGAAGGCGTCGCGGTCGGCCCTGCCTGTGTCCTGCCCGTCCAGCGTGATCGTGCCGCTGTCGGGGTGCACCAGGCCGAGGATGCATTTCAGGAGCACCGACTTGCCCGTGCCCGACCCGCCGATGATGACCATGGAGGTTCCCGAGGGGATGCTCAGGTTCACGCCCTGAAGGACGCGGTTCTCGCCAAAGCGCTTGTGAAGATCCCGAAGCTCGATCATGTGCTGAAGAACACCTCGGTCAGGACGTAGTTGGCCGCCAGGATCAGGACCGAGGCCGAGACCACCGCCGCCTTGGTTGCCGCGCCCACGCCTTGCGCGCCGCGGGCCGAGTTCATGCCGTGATAGCAGCCCATCAGCGCCACGATGAAGCCGAAGACCGCGCCCTTGACGAGGCCCGAGCCCACGTCCCAGGCTTCGAGAAAATCGGCGGTGTTCTTCAGATAGCTGGCCGAGTTGAAGTCGAGCCGGCCGATTCCGACAAGCCAGCCGCCCATGATGCCGATGGCATCGCCCACCGCGACGAGGACCGGCATCGACAGGGTTGCCGCCACCACGCGGGGGACGGCAAGGTATTTCAGCGGGTTGGTGGACAGGGTCACCAGCGCGTCGATCTGCTCGGTCACCTTCATGGTGCCGATCTCTGCCGCGATCGAGGAGGCCACGCGCGCGGCCACCATCAGGCCTCCCAGAACCGGGCCGAGTTCCCGCGTCATGCCGATGGCGACGATCGAGGGGACGACCGATTCCGCGTTGAAGCGGGCGCCGCCGGCATAGATCTGCAAGGCCAGTGCGCCGCCGGTGAAGATGGCCGTCAGGCCGACGACCGGCAGGGAATACCAGCCGATCTGCAGGATCGCATGGCCGAGTTCGCGCAGATAGAAGGGCGGACGCAGGATGTGCCCGAGAATCGCGCCGGCAAACAGCACCACGCGGCCCAGGGCAACAAGCGACTGCAGCACCGGGCGCCCGAGCGCGCCGAGGATCCCGGTCATGCCGCACGTTCCTGATAGCGGCGGGTGTAACGCGCGCCGAGAGCGGTCAGAAGTTCGTAGCCGATGGTGCCTGCCACCCCGGCCAGCGCATCGACGGACTGGTTCGGGCCCAGGATGTCCAGCGCGCGCGGCACCTCCGGCAGATCGGTGATGTCCACGGTGATGAGGTCCATCGAGACCCGACCGACCAGCGGGCAGGGCGTGTCGCCGTCCCAGAGCTGTGCCTTGCCGGACAGGCTGCGCAGCAGGCCGTCGGCGTATCCGCCCGAGACGGTGGCGATGACCGAGGGCCGCTCGGCCACCCAGGTGCAGCCGTAGCCCACCGACTCGCCGGGGGCGACCTCGCGGGTCTGGATCACCGGCAGCGAAAGGGTGACGGCCGGAATTGCCGCCTCGTGCGGCAACCCGCCGTAGAGGCCGATTCCGGGGCGGGTCAGGTCGAAATGATAGCGCGGACCAAGCAGGATGCCCCCGGTCGCGGCCAGGCTGCGCGGCAGCCCGGTGCCGTCGGTCATCTCGTGAAAGGCCTTCAGCTGCGCCTCGTTCGACGGATGGTCGGGCTCGTCGGCGCAGGCAAGGTGGCTCATCAGCAGTTCCGGTCCCGCATCGACCAGGATCGGGGCCACGGCCTGCCATTCCGGTGCTTCGACGCCCAGCCGGTTCATGCCGGTGTCCAGCTGCACCCCGAACGGATGGCCTGGCAGCGATTCGAGGTGGCGGGTGATCTGCTCGAGGCTGTTCAGCATCGGCGTCAGGTCGAGATCATGGATCATCTCGGTATCGCCGGCCATGTGGCCCGACAGGACCGCGATCTGCGGCCCGGGGCCCAGCGCCTGGCGCACCGCCGCGCCTTCCTCGGCAAGCGCGACGAAGAACCGGCGCGCCCCGGCATTGGCCAGCGCGCGCGCGACCCGCGTCACGCCCAGGCCATAGGCATCCGCCTTCACCACCGCCGCGGTCTGCACGCCCGGGCCGGACATCCGGTCCAGGGCGCGCCAGTTCGC
>JBKBRG010000501.1:0-2284 GCA_046292325.1 Tabrizicola sp. | reverse complement strand
GTCGAGGGCGAGAAGGCATTTGGCCCAGTCGATGGTTTCAGCCACGCCGGGGCGCTTGAACAGGTCCTCGCCGCGGAGTTTCTGGACGAAGGCGACGATCTCGCGGCTGAGGCTCTCCTGCGCCGCGGGGGCGCGGGCGTTCAGGATGGCAAGCTCGCGCTCGAAGGAGGGGTAGTCGACCCAGTGATAGAGGCAGCGGCGCTTGAGCGCGTCGTGCACCTCGCGCGTGCGGTTCGAGGTCAGGATGACGATGGGGGGTTCGGGGGCCCGGATGGTGCCGAGTTCCGGGATGGTGACCTGGAAGTCGGAGAGGGCTTCGAGAAGGAAGGCCTCGAAGGGTTCGTCGGTGCGGTCGAGTTCGTCGATCAGGAGGACGGGCGCACCGCCGGGCTGGGGGCGCATGGCGGCGAGAAGCGGGCGTTCGATGAGATACTCTTCCGTGAAGAGTTCGGCCTTCAGCTGGTCGCGGTCGGTGGCGCCTTCGGCGGTGCGGATGGCGATCATCTGGGCGGCGAAGTTCCATTCGGCGACGGCCGAGGCGGCGTCGAGGCCCTCGTAGCATTGCAGGCGGATCAGGCGGCGGTTCAGCGCCGTGGCGAGGGTCTTGGCGATCTCGGTCTTGCCGGTGCCGGCCTCGCCTTCGAGAAACAGCGGACGGCCCAGCTTGAGCGACAGGAAGACCACGGTGGCCAGCGCGCGCGAGGCGACGTAGCCCTGGGCGGAGAGGAGCGTTTCGACGGCGTCGATGCTGGTGGGAAGGGCGATCACGGGGCCTCCGGCTTTGGCTGGAGAGTGGCGGGCGGGGCGACGGGGGTCAAGGCGGGATCGGCGGCCTCGGTCTGCAACCATAGTCGTAGGGACCTGAGCGGCGTGCGTTCGGGAAGGGCGCTGGGCCAGACGAGGTAGTAGGAGCCGAGCGCGCGGACGGCTGGACCGAATATCGGGATCAGGCGACCCTCGGCAAGTTCGCGCTCGATCAGGAAGGTGGGGATCAGCGCCGCGCCCATGCCGTGGATCGCGCCCTGGGTCAGGGTGGCGAACTGGTCGAACATCATGCCCGGCGGACGCAGGCCGGGGTGGCCGTGATGGGCGAGCCAGCGCCCCCAGTCGCCGCTGCGGCTTTCGAGGTGCAGCAGCGGATGGTCGAGGATGTCGGTGGCCCTGCAAAGCGCGGGGAAGCCGGGGGCGGCGACGGCGAGGATGTCCTCGTCCATGAGTTTCAGGTATTCGACGCCGGGCCAGTCCTGCCGCCCGTAGTGGATGGCGGCATCGAAGGTGGAACCGGCGAAATCGAACGGGCGCAGGCGCGTGGAGAGGTTGACGGTGACCTCCGGGTGGGTCTGGGCGAACCGGGCCAGGCGCGGGGCGAGCCAGTGCATCCCGAAGGCGGGAAGGATGGCGAGGTTCAGGCTGCCCCCCATGGGGTTGGCGCGAAGCGTGATCGAGGCGGAGGCGAGGAGCTGGAGCGCCTTCCTGACCTCGGCCACATAGTCGCGCCCCGCGGGCGTGAGGCGCAGGCGCTGGCGTTCGCGGATCAGCAGGGGGACGCCGAGCTGGCCCTCCAGCCCTTGCAGCGCGCGGCTGATCGCGCCTTGCGTCAGGCTCAACTCCCGTGCCGCCTCGGAGGCGCTGCCGAGGCGGTCAACCGCCTCCAGCGCCATGAGTGCCGGGATCGACGGCAGGTAGCGGCGCGGCAGCATCATGCGTTTTCCTCATGAACCCGTGCGGGTCTTTCGATAGCAGCCCCCTGCCCTTTCGTGCAATACTGCGGGCAGCGAATGGAGGTCTGACCATGCTGGATGCACCGAAACTGAAGGCCAAGGACGCCCCGGACCTGGGACGCTTCGACTGGGAGGACCCGTTCCGGCTGAACGACCAGCTGACCGAGGAAGAGCGGATGCTGCGCGACGCGGCCCGCGCCTATGCGCAGGAGAAGCTGCAACCGCGCGTCATCGCGGCCTACCGCGAGGAGAGCACGGACCCCGGCATCTTCCGCGAGATGGGCGAGATGGGCCTTCTGGGCGTGACGATCCCCGAGGAATACGGCGGGCTGGGCGCGTCCTATGTGGCCTATGGGCTGGTCGCGCGCGAGGTGGAGCGGGTCGATTCGGGCTATCGCAGCATGATGTCGGTGCAGTCGAGCCTGGTGATGTATCCGATCCATGCCTACGGCACCGAGGCGCAGCGGCAGAAATACCTGCCGAAACTGGCCAGCGGCGAGTGGATCGGCTGTTTCGGGCTGACCGAACCCGATGCGGGGTCGGACCCGGCGGGGATGAAGACC
>JBKBRG010000500.1:0-2294 GCA_046292325.1 Tabrizicola sp. | reverse complement strand
GGCGCGGAGGATCCGGTGGAGCCCCTCGGTCACGTTGTCCACCGTGGTCAGGCTGCCCTTGGGGACGTTGATCAGCCGCCGCCAGCGGTCGATGAAATCCTGCCGCTTGCGCAGGACGTAGCCCCATTGCCTGTCGTTCGGGGCAGACCAGACCGCCGAGAACTCGGCCATCGCGCGGGCGAGGTCTTCTTCCTTGCCGGGGTAGATGCCGATCGAATGATAAAGGAAGTAGCCCCCCGTCGTCGTGTTGCTGGCCAAGGTCTGCCGTCCTTCCCGTCCGCTTCCGTGCAAACGATAGGGCACAAGCGGGGGGCCCTCAAGATGTTTCAAGCTTGAACGATCCGGCGAGGTCCACCGGCGCAGCGCGGGAGGAGGCGAGGCGCCGCGCCGCGCCGAATTCTGCCGGCATCGGGCGGCGGTCAGGCCTCGGGGACAAGCAGCACGATCCCGTCCAGCGCCGCACTCATCCTGATCTGGCAGGACAGGCGCGAGGTGGGCTGGCGGCCGGCCTCGGTGATGTCGAGCATGTCTTCCTCGAAGGCAGTGGGGGCCCCTGGGGTTGCGGGCAAGATCGACGCGGAAGGGCTGATCGAACACCGTCTCGTCGCGGTTGGCCGAGGCAAACCAGTAGAGCACCTTGTCGCCTGCCCTCACCTGCTTCCCGTGCATCTCGAAATCGCGGGTGGCGGTGCGGCGGAAATGGGCGGTGGGGCTGGCCCAGCGGATGATCTCGTCGGCCATGGTATCGTCCACGGCGCCCGACCGGATCAGGGGCAGAAGCTCGGGCTGATGCGCAAGTGCCTGAATTCCGGCGGCGATCGAATAGCGTGTGGTGTCGTTGCCCGCCGCCACGATCAGGCAGAAGAAGTTGCGGAACTCGTGCTCGGGCATGACCGACCCGTCGTGACCCGGTTGCAGGATCATGTGCAGGACACCCGAAGTGTCGCCGGCGGCCTCCTTCCGCTTCATCAGGTCCTTGGCATAGACGAACGACTCCGCCCCCGCTGGCGAGTTGAAGGGCATCATGCGGAATTCGTCGGTCGTCAGCTTGTCCAGGACATGGCTGGTGAAATCGGGATCGGTGTCGGCGATCAGCGCGTCGCCCTTTTCCACCAGCCAGGGCAGGTCCTCGTCCGGCAGGCCGACGATGCGGCCCAGCATCCGCATGGGAAGTTCACGCCCGATTTCCTTCGTGGCGTCAAAGGTTTCCTTTTCCAGCGCCGCATCAAGGATCGTCGTGCACAGATCGCGGATCGCCTGTTCGAACCCGGCGGTCACGGGCTTGGAAAAGGCCCTGGCCACCTTGACCCGGGTCAGCATGTGTTCGGGCGGGTCGGTTTCCTGGAAGGTGCGGCGGGCGAGGTATTCCTCGTAGCTCTGATCCTCCATCCGGATGCCGCGGGCCGAGGACAGAAGGTCGGGCTGGCCGTTCAGGCGCAGGATGTCCTCGTGTCGGGTGACGGACCAGAAGCCCTGCCCCTGCGCATAGTCGGTCCAGTGCATCGGATCCTCGCGGCGCAGGCGCGCGAAGGTGTTGTGCGGCGCGCCCTGCGCGAACGTATCGTGGCTGGTCAGGCCGGCCTGGAAAGTGACGGCCTTCGATCTGCCGAAGGGTGAGTTTCCCCATGACATTCAGGGCTTTGATGGGTTCGTGATCGGGGGCAGCCCCTCGTCGGTCCATGACGAAGAGGCCTGGATCGACCGGCTTCTGGCGCTGATCCGCGCTGCCTTTGCCGCGGGCAGGCCCGTTGCCGGGGTTCAGCTGGCCAAGGTCGATCCGCTCCAGGATGCGCTGGACCAGCGCGGGGATCTGCGGGCCGGCAAAGGGTATGGTCATCGCGTCGCCTCCTGCCGCGGAGCCTGCCACGGAGCCTCGGGCAGGTCGATGCCCTCGCCTTGCAGCGGGCCGGTTTCGCAAACTGCTTGCAGGACGACAGACAACGGCCTGCCGTGCAACAATTTTCGCCGTTCGATCGCGTTGCGACCCGCGCGGCGCAGGCGGGCCTCGCGCGGGCAAACTGCTGCTTGTAACGAATCGGGAAAGAGTTTTACCTTTTGGTAAAAATATAACCGAAGACCAGCAACAGGGATGGGCACACACATGACCACAGGAAGCTTCACGGTCTCGCGTCGCGGTCTGCTTCTGGGCGGGGCGGCGGCCTCGGTCGCGGCGAACCTGCCGCGCATGGCCCTTTCGCAGGACCCGATCAGGATGGCCGGCATCTACACGGTGCCGGTCGAACAGCAATGGGTCAGCCGCATCCACATCGCGGCCGAGGCGCTGAAGGCCGCCG
>JBKBRG010000499.1:0-2301 GCA_046292325.1 Tabrizicola sp. | reverse complement strand
TGCGCCGGGGAGGGCGACCGCCCCGGCGGCGCCTCACGAGCCCACAAGCAGCGCGGCCAGAGCGGCGGCGCCGACGAGGATGCGCCACCAGCCGAACAGCGCATAGCCGTGGCGGCCGATGTAGTCGAGCACCCAGCGCACCACGATCACGGCGGTCACGAAGGCCACGGCAAAGCCGACCGCGATTTCCCAGACCGCCCCGAAATCCAGCACGTCGCGGTTCTTGAACAGGTCGTAGGCCACGGCCGCCCCCATGGTCGGCAGCGACAGAAGGAACGAGAACTCTGCCGCCGCGCGCTTTTCCACGCCCATCAGCAAGGCGCCGACGATGGTCGCGCCCGACCGCGACACACCGGGCACCATGGCGAGGCACTGGCAGAAGCCGATGGCCAGCGACTTGCCGAAGGGCAGCGCCAGCGCATCCCGATGGACCGGCGCCGGCGCGATGCGGTCGATGACCAGCAGGACCACGCCGCCCAGGATCAGCATGACCGCGATCAGCATCGGCGTCTCGAACAGCACCGTCTTGATGAAATCATGCGCCAGAAGCCCGACCAGCACCGCCGGCAGGAAGGCCAGAAAAAGCGAGACCAGCGCCCGCCGGGCCGCATCCTCGTGCCGGGCGCGCAGCAGGAGCCGGGCGATCAGCGTGGCATAGACCGAGAAGAGCGCGAGGATCGCGCCCAGCTGGATCACCACCTCGAAGGTGCGGCCCTTCGATTCGAAGCCGAGGAAATGGCCGGCGAGCAGCAGATGCCCGGTCGAGGATACGGGCAGGAACTCGGTCAGCCCTTCCAGAAGCCCCAGAAGGGCGGCGGTGATCGTGGTGTCCATGCTGTCCTACCCGTCGCGGAACCGTTCGGCGCGGACGGTGCGATCGGTCTGCACCACGCCCCGCATCTCTGCCTGATGGCCGATCCCGGGCCGGTCGTCCTTCCGCATTCCGCCGCCGATCACGCAGGCTGCATCGTCGATCGCGGCCGCACCGTGCCGCCGTCGCACAAGCGCGCCGGCCGCATCGCAATCCTGCCCCGCCCCCGGCCCGGCCATGACCGCCGCCACAAGGGCCGTCGCGCGCATCAGGCCTTCCGAAGGTTCTTGGCCGAGTCCTTGATGGCGGCGAACTGGCCCGCCGGGCGATAGCGCCAGAGGTATTCGGGCAGCACCGCCTCCATTGCGGTGGGAGTGATGCCGAGATCGGCCAGACCCTTGGCCCCCGGCGCCACGACGTTGTCGCGCGCAAGGTTGCGCACCTGGTCGCGGGTCAGCACCTTGTTCTCGATCAGGCCCAGCGTCACCGCCTGCACCATGTCGAAGCCGAAGGCCATGATCCGCGCAAGGAAGAACGGGATCCCCACCACGGCGCGGCGCCGCCGGATGACCTTCAGCATCCGCTGCATCAGGCCGCGGAAGGTATCGACCTCGGGACCGCCGAGTTCGTAGATGCCGGGGGCGGCCTGGCCGAGGATCCCCTTCACCGCGGCCTTGGCGACATCGTCCACATGGACCGGCTGGAACTTCGTTTCCGCACCCACGACGGGCAGGATCGGGCCGAAGCGCGTCATCCCGGCGAAGCGGTTGAAGAACTGGTCCTCGGTGCCGAAGATGATCGAGGGCCTCAGGATCACGGCGTTCGGAAAGGCCGCCAGCACTGCGGCCTCGCCTTGCGCCTTGGTGCGGGCATAGTTGCTGTCCGACCCGGCATCGGCGCCGATGGCCGAGATGTGGACGAGGGCGCCCACGCCTTCCTCTGCGGCGATGCGGGCCACCCGGCCCGCGCCTTCGGCCTGCACGGCGTCGAAGGTGTTGCGGCCAAGGCTGTTGAGGATGCCGACGCAGTTCACCACCGCGTCCGCCCCCCGGATCATGGCGCGCACGGATGCGTCGTCGCGGATGTTGCAGGCCAGCGGTTCGACCTGGCCCGGCACGCCGTAGGGCTTGACGAACAGCGCTTCGTTCGGGCGGCGGACGGCAACGCGCACGCGCCAGCCCTCCCTGGCCATGCGCCGGGCGATGTAGCGTCCGACAAAGCCCGAACCGCCGAAGATGGTGACCAGCCTGCTCATCCGCGCATTCCTCCAAGGGCGCCGGAAGGGCGCCGGAATCCTGCCGGATCAATAGCGGCGGCGCCTGGTCCGGGCAAGGCCAAAGCGGCCCCGCGAATTTTCGCAGGGGGGCCGTTGACTCTGCCTTTTCGCGCCGTTACATGGCCCATCAGTGCCCAGATGGCGGAATTGGTAGACGCACTGGTTTCAGGTACCAGCGCTGCAAGGCGTGGAGGTTCGAGTCCTCTTCTGGGCA
>JBKBRG010000498.1:2013-2302 GCA_046292325.1 Tabrizicola sp. | reverse complement strand
AAGGGGATCTGGCCCTTGTTCCTCTGGCGCGGCGTGCTGCATGTGGCGGCGGTGATCTTCTGGTTCTGGGCCATGGCCCGGGTGCCGGTGGCCGAGATGGCGGCGATCGGCTTCCTGAACCCGGTCATCGTGCTGCTCATCGCGGGCCTCCTGCTGGGCGAAGGACTGGGGCGCGGTCGCATGGTCAGCGTGCTGGTCGCGCTGGCCGGCGCCCTGATCGTGCTGCGGCCCGGCCTGCGCGAGGTCACGGCCGGGCATCTGTCGCAACTGGCCGCGACGCTCTGCTTTG
>JBKBRG010000498.1:0-2003 GCA_046292325.1 Tabrizicola sp. | reverse complement strand
GGCCTCGGTGGTGGTGGCCGTCCTGTCGGTCACCGTGGCGGCGGGGCTCGCTCCGATCGCGGCCTGGGTCTGGCAGCCGGTCAGCCCGGCCCAGCTGGCCTGGCTGGCGGCCGTCGCGGCCCTGGCCACCCTGGGCCACTACACGATGACCCGCGCCTTCCGCGCCGCGCCCCTGGCAGTCACCCAGCCGGTGACCTTCCTCCAGATCCTCTGGGCGACGCTTCTGGGCACGCTGGTCTTTGCCGAGCCGGTGGACGGCCTGGTCATCCTGGGCGGGGCGTTGATCGTGGGGGCGGTCAGCCTGAACACCTGGGCCGAGGCCCGGAAGGGCCGGATCCCGCCGCAGCCCGAGCCTTGAGGCGCTGGCCCGTCCACCGTGGACGGAATCCGAACAGCAAATGAAAGCATGGAGTTGGCAGTGTCCGTCAGGGGTTGCTCAAGACCCGTGCCGCGGCGCGTCCGCGGCCGTGCCGATCGCGCCTGACGGGCGTTGCGTCGGGCAGGGGCAGGGCGCACGGCGTGGTGAGGGGCCTTGAACGAAGCTTTCCTAGGGTCGCGGGCCAAGGCGATCCCCGGAGGTTCCTGATGCCCGACGATACGACGATCCTGTCGCTGCCCCTGATCCTTCCGGCGCAGGCGCAGAAGCATGTCACCCACAACGAGGCGCTGGTGAAGCTGGATCTGATGGTGCAGCTGGCGGTCATCAACCGGACCCTGACCACCCCCCCGGCCCTGCCCGCGATCGGAGACCGGCACATCGTCGCTCCGGGGGCGACGGGACCCTGGGTCGGGCAGGCCGGGCGCATCGCCATGTTCACCGAGGCGGGCTGGCAGTTCACCCAGCCGCTGCCGGGCTGGCAGGCCTATGTGATGGCCGAAAGCCAGATGGCCTATTTCAACGGATCGACCTGGGTTGCCCTGTCGGACGGGCCGTTCTCGGTGGGCCAGCTGGGCGTCTCGGCCACGCCGGACAGCACGAACCGGCTGACGGTATCCTCGTCCGCCACGCTGTTGAACCATGCGGGGTCGGGCCACCAGCTGAAGCTGAACAAGGCGGTGGCGTCGGACACGGCGAGCCTTCTGTTCCAGACCGGCTTCGGTGGTCGGGCCGAGATGGGCACGACCGGCAGTGACGATTTCAGCGTCAAGGTCAGCGCCGACGGGTCGGGCTGGTCGGTCGCGCTGGTTTCCGACGCGGCGACGGGCGAGGTCACGCTGCCCCAGCCGCTGCATCTGGGCGGTCAGGCCAGCGATCCGGTCGCCCCGGCCGACGGCACGATCTGGCTGAACACCACCACCGGCGAGGTCCGGGTGCGCAGCGCCGGGACGACCCAGGTCGTCGGTGGCGGCGGTGGCGGCGGGGTCAGCGACGGCGACAAGGGCGACATCACGGTGTCCGGATCGGGCACGGTCTGGACGATCGACGCGGGCGCCGTGACGCTGGACCGGCTGGCCGACATCGCGACCGACAGCTTCCTGGGCCGCGACAGCGCCGGGGCCGGATCGCCCGAGGTGCTGACCCCGGCGCAGGCGCGCGCCATCCTGAACGTGGCCGATGGGGCGAACAACTACAGCCACCCCAACCACAGCGGCGACGTGACGAGCGTCGGGGACGGCGCGACCACCATTGCCGCCGGTGTCGTGACGAACGCGAAGCTGGCCAGCATGGCCAGCGGCACGATCAAGGGGCGGGCCAGCGCCGGGACGGGCGAGGCCGAGGATCTGACGGGGGCGCAGGCCACCGCGCTTCTGGACACCTTCACCAGCAGCGCGAAGGGTCTGGTGCCCGCCTCGGGTGGCGGCACGACGAACTTCCTGCGCGCGGACGGGACCTGGGTCGCACCGCCCGGCGGCGGCGGTTCGCCCGGTGGCGCGACCGGGGAAATCCAGTTCAACAACGCGGGGGCCTTCGGTGGCGCCGCGGATGTGGAGATCGAGGGCGGTCAGCTGCGACTGCCGACCATTGCGACGCCGGCAGCCCCTGCGGCGGATGGCGTGAAGCT
>JBKBRG010000497.1:0-2306 GCA_046292325.1 Tabrizicola sp. | reverse complement strand
GCCGAGATGAAGGCCGTGGGCGGGGCGAACCTGATCCTCGACATGGTGGGCGGCCCCTATATCGAGCGGAACCTGAAGGCGCTGGCCGATGGCGGGCGGCTGGTGCAGATCGCCTTTCTGCAAGGCGCCAAGGTATCGCTGAACCTGGCCGAGCTGATGACCCGCCGGCTGACGCTGACCGGCTCGACGCTGCGTCCGCAGTCCGACCTGGCCAAGGCCCGCATCGCGCGCGCGGTGGAAACCCATGTCTGGCCGATGATCGAACGCGGGGCGGTCCGGGTGGTGATGGACAGCGACTATCCGCTGGCCGAGGCTCCGGCAGCCCACTGGCGGCTGGAATCGGGTGGGCACGTCGGCAAGATCGCCCTTCGCGTCGAGGCGTAGGGATTTCCCTACCTTGGGGGTGCCGGACGGCGGATTGACGGTTTCTTCACGCGCGGGCGCGGTTGACGTTTGGTAAACCGGGGTCAGGCGGGATCGGATGTTCGATCCAACAATCTGCCCGAAGGCGATTTCCCCAGACGCCAAGGGCACCGACGATTCGAGAAAGCACTTTTCCCCGGACTTCCCCTCAACTGTTGCTTTTCAGGTTGCCGGTCCCGCCACCCCATCCCCCTATCGCACCGGCTCCAGCACGGCGTCCTTCAGGCGGCAGTCGCGGATCGCGTCCGCCCCGCAGCGGCGGAATTCCAGGTCGCGGGTCAGGCAGATGCGCGCCTCCTGGATCAGGCCTTCCTTGCAGGTGATGGCGATGGCATCGCGCGACAGGCCGGGGTTGGCCTCGAGGAAGGCGTCCTCGATCACGCTGGCCGGAAGGGTCAGCGGGCGCGCAACGCCCTTGAACAGGTTGGGGACCGCCACGCGGCCGAAGGCATCGCGCGCCGTCCGGAAGTAGTCCGAGGGCGGCAGGCCCGAACAGCGCCCGTGCTTCTTCCACTGGTAGAAGGCCGCGCCGGCCCCGCCCATGATGTCTGCCATGGCCGCCGTCTCGGCCCGGGTCGGATCGCGCTGACCGGTCCGGCAGTAAGAGGGCCAGCCCGTCTCGTATTGCGGCCACAGCCCATGCAGCACGAAGGTCAGGTCCCGCCCCGCATCGCATTGCGGATCGCGCCGCGCGTCCCCTTCCAGCGCGCACCAGGCGGCCGACCAGGACAGCGACATCACATAATAGTCGAAGTCGCCCGCCCGCTCGCCTTCGGCCCGCGCCGCGCCGGCCCAGCAAAAGACCGCGAGAAGCAAGGCAGGCAGGCGCATTTTTGCTTTCCCTTTCCGCAATCCGGGCCTATATGGGCGGTTGAATTCCCCGAAATCGTGGAACTCGCGGGCCCCGCCCGCAGCCGTTTTCCCGGCACGGGACAGGTTTGTAAAGGAGAGATCCGATGTCGAAACCGCTCATGGCAAAGGCGACCGCCGTCTGGCTGGTGGACAACACGACGCTCAGCTTCGCCCAGATTGCGGATTTCTGCGGCCTGCACGAACTTGAGGTGCAGGGTATCGCCGACGGCGACGTGGCCGCCGGCGTCAAGGGCTTCGACCCGGTCGCCAACAACCAGCTCGACCCGATCGAGATCGACCGCGCCCAGGCCGATCCGCTCTACCGGATGAAGCTGAAGTTCAACCCCGCCGCCCAGGGCGAGGAAAAGCGTCGCGGTCCGCGCTACACCCCCCTGTCCAAGCGTCAGGACCGCCCCGCCGCGATCCTCTGGCTGGTGAAGTTCCACCCGGAACTCAGCGACGGCGCCATCGGCAAGCTCGTCGGCACCACCAAGCCGACGATCCAGTCGATCCGCGACCGCACGCACTGGAACATCGGCCAGATCCAGCCGATCGACCCTGTCGCGCTCGGCCTGTGCAAGCAGTCCGAACTCGACGCCGCCGTGCAGGCCGCCGCCCGCAAGAAGGCCGCCGAAGGCACGGTGATGTCGGACGACGAACGGCGCAAGCTGGTGTCCACCGAGCAGTCGCTGGGCATGGCGCCCGACCCGCGGATGCCGTCCGGTCTTTCGGGGCTGGAGGTATTCGGCGACGAGGAGAAGGACGACAGCCCGGTCGCGGATTTCTCGGATGCCGACAGCTTCTTCAACCTGCCCAGTGGCGACCACGACGACGAGGACGAGGACGACGGCCGCCGTCGCTGATCCCTGCCCGAGGCGAACCACGAACCCGGCCGTGCCCTGCGGCCGGGTTTTTCATTGCTTCCGTGTGGATGCCGGCACCAACCCGGCACCCGGAAGACAAAAGCCCGCGACCGTCGCCGGTCGGGGGCTTTTGGGGATTGGTGCCCAGAAGAGGACTCGAACCTCCAC
>JBKBRG010000496.1:0-2309 GCA_046292325.1 Tabrizicola sp. | reverse complement strand
TGTAGCGCATGGTGTTGCGCAGCCGCCGGTAGCTGTCGGCCACGCCCTTCAGGATCTCCTTCCCGATGCGCAGGTCCACGGTGTAGTCGGACTGCGCCACCCAGAGCCGCAGGATATCGGCGCCGTAGTCCTGGATCACCTCCTGCGGGGCCACGGTGTTGCCCAGCGACTTGGACATCTTCATGCCCTTCTCGTCCAGCGTGAAGCCGTGGGTCAGCACGCCCCGGTAGGGCGCGCGGCCCTTGGTGCCGCAGGCCTGCAACATGCTGGAATGGAACCAGCCGCGATGCTGGTCGGTGCCTTCGAGGTAAAGGTCGGCAATCCCGTCCGGGGTGCCATCCTCTCGGTCGCGCAGGACGAAGGCATGGGTCGAGCCAGAGTCGAACCAGACATCCAGCACGTCATAGACCTGTTCATAATCCGACGGATCGACGATGCCGGACAGCACGCGCTCCTTGAATCCTTGCACATACCAGACATCGGCGCCCTCTGCCTCGAAGGCGGCCCTGATCCGCGCGTTCACCTCGGCGTTGCGCAACAGGAAGTCCGGCGCGTCCGGCCGCGCGCCCTTCTTCACGAAACAGGTCAGCGGCACGCCCCAGGCGCGCTGGCGGCTCAGCACCCAGTCGGGCCGCGCCTCGATCATGGAATGCAGCCGGTTGCGCCCGGTCGAAGGCGTCCATTCGACGAGCTGATTGATCGAGTTCAGCGCCCGTTTCCGGATCGTGTCGCCATAGGTGGACATGCCGTCGTCAAGCACCTTGTCGATGGCGACGAACCACTGCGGCGTGTTGCGGTAGATGACCGGGGCCTTCGACCGCCAGGAATGCGGATACTGGTGCTTGAACTTGCCCTTGGCGAAAAGCGCGCCCGTGTAGGCCAGCTGCTTGATGACCGACACGTTCGCCGGTCCTTCCTTGCCGTCCGGGGTGATGATGTGCTGCCCGCCGAACAGCGGCAGGTCGGCGCGGTAGGAGCCATCGGCCTCGACGTTGTAGGTCATCGGCAGGCCGAACTTCACGCCCAGCTGATAGTCGTCATCGCCATGGCTGGGTGCGGTATGGACAAAGCCCGTGCCCGCATCGTCGGTGACATGATCGCCGGGAAGCATGGGCACGTCATAGTCCCACTCGCCCGCACCGCCCTCGACGCCGCGGAAGGGGTGCGCCATGACCATGCCCTTCAGGTCCGACGCCGAGACGTCCGCCAGCCGCCGCACCATCTCCGGCCCGACCAGCCTGGCCTGACCGAACACCGCCTCGGCCAGCTTGTCGGCGACAATCACCCGATGACCTATGGTCGCGCTGCTATCCTCGGGCCGCCCGATGATCTCGTAGAGGCCGTAGGCGATCTCGGGCCCGAAGGCGACGGCCCGGTTCTGCGGGATGGTCCATGGCGTCGTCGTCCAGATCACCACATCGGTCGGCGTCCGGGTGAACAGCGCATCGCCATGGATCACCCGGAACCGCACCCAGACCTGATGCGAGGTATGTTCGTGATACTCCACCTCCGCCTCGGCCAGGGCGGTCTTTTCCACCGGCGACCACATCACCGGCTTCGACCCCTGATAAAGCGTCCCGTTCATGACGAACTTCATGAACTCGTCGGCGATCACCGCCTCGGCATGGTAGTCCATGGTGAGGTAGGGACGGTCCCAGGCGCCCGTGACCCCCAGGCGCTTGAACTCCTCGCGCTGGACGTCGATCCAGCCTTCCGCGAAGCGCCGGCACTCCTGCCGGAAGGCGACCGTGTCCACGTCGTCCTTGTTCAACCCCTTGGCGCGGTATTGCTCCTCGATCTTCCATTCGATCGGCAGCCCGTGACAGTCCCAGCCCGGCACATAGCGCGCGTCGCGGCCCATCATCTGCTGGCTGCGCACCACCATGTCCTTCAGCACCTTGTTCAGCGCATGGCCGATGTGCAGATGGCCGTTGGCGTAAGGCGGGCCATCGTGCAGCACGAAGGGCGCCCGGCCCGCCGCCCTTTCCCGCAGCCGGTCATAGACCCCGATCCGCTCCCACCGCGCCAGCCAGTCGGGCTCGCGCTGGGGAAGCCCCGCACGCATCGGGAAGGCGGTTTCAGGCAGGAAGACGGTGTCGCGGTAGTCAACAGCGGCGGTATCGGCGCACATGGGAGGGGAACCTCAAGAAATCGGGGGCAGGTCGGCCCGTCACGGGCCAGCGGCAAGTCGACGAACCCGGCCGGGCCTCAGCCCGCCGGGCAAGTAATTCGCGCGCGAAGAACCCGTCCCATAAGCATGGCGGCCTTATAGACAAAGGCCGCCGAAGGGTCCAGCCCGCCCCGATACC
>JBKBRG010000495.1:0-2322 GCA_046292325.1 Tabrizicola sp. | reverse complement strand
GCGGTGATGCGCCGCCAACTGCTGCTGTTGCACACGCCCGGTTGCCCGGCCAGCTTGGCGGTGGGGCAGATTGCCGGCCGGCTGGTGGATACGGTGCTGCGCGCGCAAGAGCACGCTTGACGCCCGTGGGTTGACACCGGGGGCGCAAGGCGTGTGTCCCCGGAGGGTCGGTGGCGAAGGCCGGTCAGTCCGGGGCGGCAGCGGCGGCGGAAGCGGGCGGTGCGATGGCCGTCACTTCGATCTCGACCCGGGCGCGCGGTTCGACCAGGGCGCTGACCTCGACGGCGCTCATGGCGGGGTAGTGGCGGCCGATCACCTCGCGGTACACCGCGCCGAGTTCGGGCAGGCGGCGCACATATTCCTCGCGGTCGGTCAAATACCAGGTCATGCGCACGATGTGCTCGGGCCCGGCACCGGCGCAGGCCAGCACCGCACAGACGTTGCGCAGGGCCTGCCGGCACTGATCGATGAAGTCATCGCTGTCGAAGATTTGCCGGGCATTCCAGCCGATCTGGCCGCCGATGAACAACCAGCGCGCGCCCGGTTCGGCGCTCACGGCGATGCCATTGGCATACCCCTTGGGAGGGGCCCAGTCGGGGGGCTGCAACAGGGTCAGGGTGGGCATGGGGCGCTCGGGAGGCTAGGGGGTGGTCGATGCCTGCTGGCGCAGCACATAGCGCTGCAGCTTGCCGGTTTCGGTGCGCGGCAGCCGGTCGACGAAGGCGATCTCGCGCGGGTATTTGTAAGGGGCCAGCGTCTGCTTCACATGGTCCTGCAGGGCGCGCACCAGCTCCGGGGACGGGCTGTGACCGGGTTTGAGAACACAGAAGGCCTTGACGATCATGCCGCGCTCCTCGTCGGGCTGTCCGACGACGCCGCATTCGGCCACGGCCGGGTGCAGCAGCAGGGCGTCTTCCACCTCCGGGCCGGCGATGTTGTAGCCGGACGAAATGATCATGTCGTCCGCGCGGGCCTGGTAGATGAAGTAGCCGTCCGCATCCTGCACGAAGGCGTCGCCCGGGTAGTTCCAGCCTCCGCGCACATAGGCGGTCTGCCGTTCGTCGTCCAGGTAGCGGCACCCGGTGGGGCCAACCACGGCGAGCCTGCCGACGCTGCCGCGCGGGACTTCATGCCCCTCGTCATCGACCACGCGGGCGCGGTAGCCGGGCACGACGCGGCCGACGGCACCGCGGCGCACCTCGTCCCCCGCGGCGGAGATGAAGATGTGGAACATCTCCGTCGAGCCGATGCCGTCGATCATCTCCAGCCCGGTGGCGTTCTTCCAGAGCTGCCGGGTGGCATCGGGCAGGCCTTCGCCGGCGCTGACACTCAGGCGCAGCCCGGGGATGCCCCCCTGGGCCTGGGCGAACGGGGCCATCTGCCGGTAGAACGTGGGCGAGGTGTAGCAGATCGTCACGCCTTGCCGGGCCAGAGTCTGCACCATGCCTTCGGGGGACAGCGGCCCCGCCGGGTAGTACACCGAGGCCCCGGCCCACATCGGGAAGATCAGCAATCCGCCCAGGCCAAAGGTGAAAGCCAGCGGTGGGGTGCCTGCCACGAGGTCGTCGGGGCGTTGTTGCAGCACATGACGCGGCCAGCACTCGCAGGCCGCCAACACGTCCAGATGGGTGTGCACGGCCGCCTTGGGTTTGCCGGTGGTGCCCGAGGTGAAGGCCAGCAGCGCGATGTCGGTGGCCGCCGTGGGGCAGGCGGGGAAGTCGCTGGACTCGTGTGCGGCCCAGGTTTCCAGAGCGGCCTCCCGGGCCGGATCCCCATCGGGCACGGCGAAGGGGACGATGGGCAGAGCGCCCGCCGCGCGGACTGCCGTGTCGAGTTCCTCCCGCAAGGCGTGTTCGCACAGCGCCAGGCTGGGGCGCGCTTTGGCGAGGATATCGCCCAGCTCCTTGGCGCGCAGCAGGGGCATGGTGGCAACCGCGATCAGGCCGGCCTTGACCACGGCCAGCCACGCCAGCGCCAGGGCCACCCCGTTGCGCCCGCGCAGCAGCACCCGGTTGCCGGGCACCAGACCGTGCCGGTGGACCAGGACACGGGCCATCCGGTTGACCTCGTCCAGGGCCTGCGCATAGGTCAAGGTGCGACGGTCGTCGCGGAACAACACCCGCGCGCCCCAGCCCCGCTGATGCACGGCGTCGTCCAGCAGCCGTGCCACCAGGTTGACCTGGGGCGGGAACTGCAGCTCCGGCAGGTCGTAGATGAGTTGCGGCCAGCGCTCGGGCGGGGGCAGCCGGTCGTGCACATAGCGGTCGATCTGGGCGCTTTTGCCGGGGGCGAGGGTCATGGCGGACCTCCTGGGGATCAACC
>JBKBRG010000494.1:0-2327 GCA_046292325.1 Tabrizicola sp. | reverse complement strand
CCGCCTGATGCGCTGACCCCCGCGGGTCTGGCCCCGTGCCCCCCTCGCCGACCCGGCGGAAAAGCCACAGGACGTGCCTCAAGCGCCTCACCGGGCAGGGTTTTTTGTGGACCTCGCGCGCGCGCCCGGCTATCGTCGGACCAAACGGGGCGGACAGACCCCGCGATTGAGGCAGCAATGGCGTTTCCTGAGCGGTTTTCGAACCTGCCGGATTATGCGTTTCCGCGTCTGCGGAAACTTCTGGACACGCACGCCCCCGGCGGCGAACCCATCGCCATGACCATCGGCGAGCCGCGCCATGCGATGCCGGATTTCGTGGGGCCGATCCTTGCCGCGAACCTGTCCGGTTTCGGCGTCTACCCGCCGAACGACGGCACGCCAGAGCTGCTGGCGGCGATTTCGGGCTGGATCGCGCGGCGCTATGGGGTGACCGTCGCGCAGGACAGGCTGATGGTGCTGAACGGCACCCGCGAAGGCCTGTTCAACGCCTGCATCGCGCTCTGCCCCGAGGCGAAGAACGGCAGGAAGCCGGTGGTGCTGATGCCGAACCCCTTCTACCAGGTCTACGCGGTGGCCGCGCTGACCGTGGGGGCGGAACCCGTCTATGTGCCCGCCACCGCCGCGACCGGGTTCCTGCCCGATTACGGCGGCCTGCCGCGCGAGGTGCTGGACCGGGTTGCCCTGGCCTATGTCTGCTCGCCGGCCAATCCGCAGGGCGCGGTGGCCTCGGCCGACTATCTGGCGGACCTGCTGGCGCTGGCCGAGACGCATGACTTCAAGGTGCTGGCCGACGAGTGCTATTCCGAGATCTGGCGCGAGGCGCCGCCCCCCGGCCTGTTGCAGGTCGCGGCGACGCAGGGGGCCGACCCGGAGCGGGCGGTGGTGTTCCATTCGCTGTCCAAACGGTCGAACCTGCCCGGACTGCGGTCGGGGTTCGTGGCGGCGGGGCCGCAGTCGATGCTGCGGATCCGGCAGCTTCGGGCCTTTGCGGGCGCGCCGCTGCCGCTGCCCCTGCAACGGGTGGCCGAGGCCTGCTGGCAGGACGAGGCGCATGTCGAGGCGTCCCGCGCGCTGTATCAGGCCAAGTTCCGCGACGCGGATGCGATCTTCGCCGGGGTGCAGGGCTATCAGGCGCCGGGTGGCGGGTTCTTCCTGTGGCTGCCGGTCGAGGATGGCGAAGAGGCGGCGCTGAAGCTGTGGCGCGAGACGGGGGTGCGCGTTCTGCCCGGCAGCTACCTGTCGCGCGATGCCGGGGGCCAGAATCCCGGCAAGGGATATATCCGGGTGGCCCTGGTGGCCCCGCAAGAAGAAACGCAGCGCGGGCTCACAAGGCTCCGTGACTGCATCTATGGGTGAGTGAGGGACGAATGGCATCCTATCAGGCACGGCAGCGCGATCCGCTTCTGGACGAGAGCACGCAGGCGATGCTGGAACGCCGGGGGCGCGAGCTTCTGGGGCTGGTGCTGGTGCTGGTCGCGCTGGCCTTCACGCTGATGCTTTGGAGCTATTCGCCCGAGGATCCGGGCTGGATGGTGGCCACCGATGAGCCGGCGCGGAACATCTTCGGCCGGTTCGGGGCGGCGCTGTCCTCGACGCTGATCATCCTGATCGGCAAGGGCGCATGGACGATCCCGATGATCTTCGGGGCCTGGGGCGTGCGCTTCATGATCCACCGGGGCGGGGAGAGGGCGATCGGCCGCGTGGTCTTTGCGGTGATCGCGGTGGCCTTCGCCGCCGTGCATTGTGCCACCCTGGTGCCGGGGGACGGCTGGACCCATACCTTTGGCCTGGGCGGGCTCTTCGGCGATACGGTGACCGGGTCGCTTCTGGGGATCATCCCCGGGACGGCCGGCTTCGGGCTCAAGCTTCTGTCGCTGCTGACCTTTGCCGGGCTGGTCGCGATGATGCTGTTCGTCACCGGTTTCGACATGGAAGAGCTGCGCGCGATCCGCCGGTTCCTGCTTCTGGGGTCGATCCTGGGCTATTCGGCGCTGCGGCAGGCGCTGGGCGCGGGTGTGCGCGGCGCGCTGACCGGCGCGGTCGCGTTGCAGGATCGGGCGCGGGCGCGGTCGGCGAATGTGACCGCCGCGCGCAACCTTGAGCCACCGGTCGCCTTGGGCCGCGGCGCCCCGGTCTCGCGTCGCGTGGTGCCACCCGTAGCCGGGGGAGCCGCCGCCGCGATGACGCCCGAGCCGCTGCGGGCAAGCCATGGCCGGGCGATGCCGTCCGCGCTGCGTGGCGACGCCCGGCATCCGGCACCCGAGGCAGAGGTGGCACCCGCGAAGGAGAAGCTTGGCCTGCTGGACCGCCTGCGCCGCAAGCCCCAG
>JBKBRG010000493.1:0-2328 GCA_046292325.1 Tabrizicola sp. | reverse complement strand
CAGCCGGTTCAGAAGGTGGATCAGGTCGGCCAGGACCTCCTCGAGGTCCAGCACCTCGGGGTTCAGCGTCTGCTTTCGCGAGAAGGCCAGAAGCTGCCCGACCAGCGAGGCGGCGCGGTTCGCGTTCTGCCGGATCTGTTCCAGGTCGGCGAAATCGTTGTCCTCGCGGCCATGGCGCAGCAGAAGCAGATCGCAATGCCCGGAAATCGCGGTCAGCAGGTTGTTGAAATCATGTGCGATACCGCCCGCAAGCTGGCCGATCGCCTGCATTTTCTGGCTTTGGACGAACTGCGCCTCAAGCGTCTTGAGCCGGGTCGCGTCGTTCAGGATCGCCAGGGCGCCCAACCGGCCGCCCTCGACATAGCGGCGCAGCGTGATCTGCAGAAAGCGTTCCTCTTCACCGCGCAGGCGCAGCACCTCGGACCCGCCGGGATGGCGCCCCGCCGTGATGTCGGCCAGCCATTCCGAGACCGGCCTGCCCAGCCCCTCGAACAGTTCATGGAACATCGCGGCGCGCGTGTCGCCCTGCCACAGCAGGTCACGCGCGGCCAGGTTGGCCGACCGCATCACGCCGTCCGGGCCGAAGGTCAGGATCGGGACCGGCACCTCCTCGAGATCGGCGCCGACCGTGACGACCGGCCCCGGGTCGCTGGCGGTGGCTTGCGGCAGATCCGAAGGCAGCGGCAGATCCTGGGCCCGCCAGAAGTAGTGTTCGGCATCCGCACGATGCACCAGAAGACGCAAGACGGTCTTGCGTCCGGGCAGGTCCTCTTGCGCCGCACCCTCGGCCTCGGCGGCCTTCTGTAGCCGCAGCAGAAGCTCTCCGGGCGCAAGCACCCGCTCGGCGAGCGCGGAATGCAGCTGCTGCACATCCGTGCCAAACCGGGTTTCGGCCGCCTGGTTGCGCAGGATCACCTGCCCCGCGGCATCGGTCAGGAAACAGGCTGCCGGATCGTCGGCCATCAACGAAAAGGCCAGGTGGCTTCGCCGGTCGGCCCGGCCCTGCACCCGCCAGGCCCGGATCAGCAGCCCCAGCGCGAGCCCCAGGAACACCAGCCCGACGAAGGCCGGAACGAGCGGCCCGCCCTGCCAGAAAAGCATCCAGGCCAGGATCAGCCCGGCCCCGACGGCCCCCAGTGTAAGACCCATCCCGGTCTGCTTCGGTCCCAGAACGTCGACGACTGCCAATTGACTGCGTGCTCCGAAATTCCCAGCCCCTTTCCCGGTGCGCACCACCATTGCCGCAAGGGGTTAAGGCATCATTAACCGAGACGGAAATCGCGTCCAGGTTGCAAAGTGAAAATCACTGTCTTCTAAAGATTGCAAGAAAGAAGCCGTCGCCGCCCTGGATCGGGGTCAGGGTCAGCGCGCGTTCCCGGGCGAATTCAGGATGGCGATCGAGGAAGGCTTCGGCCTGATCGCCATTCTCGCGCCGCAGGAGCGAACAGGTCGCATAGGCCAGAACACCGCCCGGCCCGACCATCGGCGCAACGCGATCCAGTATCTCGCGCTGGGTTCTGATCGTGCGATCAAGGGCTTCCGGCGTGATGGTCCACTTGCCCTCCGGGTCGCGTCGCCAGCTGCCAGAGCCGGAACAGGGCGCATCGACCAGCACCAGGTCGAAGGGGGCCTGACCTTCGGGCCGATCCGTCAGCGCGACGGCGACCCCCGCCCGTCTGGCGCGTTCGGGCAGGTCGGCCATGCGGCGCGGGTTCGCGTCGTGGGCGAAGAGTCGCAGCCTCGCCCTGCCGGCCATGGCCAGTGTCTTGCCGCCCCCGCCGGCACAATGGTCCAGCACCTTCATTCCCTCGGCCAGGGGCAGCGCATCGACGACAGCCTGGCTGGAGAGATCCTGCAACTCCACCAGCCCCGCGCGATAAGCGGCCGAGGCCTGCACCTTGCGTGCCCGTTCCACCACTTCAAGCGCGCCGGGAGAAAGGGGATGGGGACGGGTGACGATACCCTCGGCCGCCAGCAGAGAACTTGCGGCGGCCAGATCCGCCCTGGCCAGATTGACCCGCAGAAAGACCGGCGCGCGATGGCGCAGCGCCTCGGCGATCGCCTGGAGATCCGGCCCGAGACTGGCGCGGAGTTCGGGCAGCAGCCAGTCGGGCAGGTCCAGTCGCTCGACGGGATCGGGGGGGCGGCCGGCTTCCTCTGGTGCGGGCGGCGGCGGGGCGTGGCCCTCGCCGGAGAAGAGCGCCTCCTGCCCCGCGGCGCGCAAGAGGCCTAGGATCAGGCCCCGCCCCGACAGCCCGCCGCCCAGCGCCGCCGCGGACCGGCGCTGGCGCAGCGCGTCGAAGACCAGGTCCCGCACCGCCGCCCGGT
>JBKBRG010000492.1:0-2342 GCA_046292325.1 Tabrizicola sp. | reverse complement strand
CATCGGCGGTCTTGCCGGGGTCGCGACCTGCGGCATCGAGCTGGGCCTGCCGCCCTGCCGCTCGGGCTACTGACGTAACCGCCTTCGGGCGGGTTCACCTGACACCAGGGACCATCCGGGCCGACCGCCCGGGTGGTCCCTTTGCATTTCCGCTGGGGAGAGCCGATGTTTGACAAGATCCTGATCGCCAACCGGGGCGAGATCGCCTGCCGCGTCATCAAGACGGCACGCAAGATGGGGATCAGGACGGTGGCGGTCTATTCCGACGCCGACCGCAACGCGCTGCATGTGCAGATGGCGGACGAGGCGGTGCACATCGGCCCGCCCCCCGCCGCGCAGTCCTACATCGTGATCGACCGGATCATGGCGGCCATCCGCCAGACCGGCGCGCAGGCGGTGCATCCGGGCTATGGCTTCTTGTCCGAGAACCGCGCCTTCGCCGCGGCGCTGGAAGCCGAAGGGGTCGTGTTCATCGGCCCGCCGTCCGCGGCGATCGAGGCGATGGGCGACAAGATCACCTCGAAGAAGATCGCGCAGGAAGCGGGTGTCAGCACGGTTCCCGGCTACATGGGCCTGATCGCCGATGCCGACGAGGCCGTGAAGATCAGCCGCGAGATCGGCTATCCGGTCATGATCAAGGCCAGCGCGGGCGGCGGCGGCAAGGGGATGCGCATCGCCTGGACCGATGCCGAGGCGGCAGAGGGGTTCCAGTCCTCGAAGAACGAGGCGGCGGCGTCCTTCGGCGATGACCGGATCTTCATCGAGAAGTTCGTGACCCAGCCGCGCCACATCGAGATTCAGGTGCTGGCCGACAAGCACGGCAACTGCGTCTATCTGCACGAACGCGAATGCTCGATCCAGCGGCGGAACCAGAAGGTGATCGAGGAGGCCCCGTCGCCCTTCCTGGACGAGGCGACGCGCAAGGCGATGGGCGAACAGGCCTGCGCGCTTGCCAAGGCGGTGGGCTATACCAGCGCCGGGACGGTGGAGTTCATCGTCGATGGCAACCGCAACTTCTATTTCCTTGAAATGAATACCCGTTTGCAGGTCGAGCATCCGGTGACGGAACTGATCACCGGCGTCGATCTGGTCGAACAGATGATCCGGGTGGCCGATGGTCAGCCGCTGCCGTTCAGGCAGCAGGACCTGAAGATCCACGGCTGGGCGCTGGAAAGCCGGCTTTACGCCGAGGACCCCTATCGCAACTTCCTGCCCTCGATCGGCCGGCTGACCCGCTACCGGCCGCCGGCCGAGGGCAAGACCGACCGCGGCGGGATCGTGCGCAACGACACCGGCGTCTACGAGGGCGGCGAGATCAGCATGTTCTACGACCCGATGATCGCCAAGCTGTGCACCTGGGGGCCGACGCGGGCGGATGCCATCGAGGAGATGCGGCTGGCGCTGGACACGTTCGAGGTGGAGGGGATCGGTCACAACCTGCCGTTCTGTTCCGCCGTGATGGACCATCCGCGATTCGTCAGCGGCAACATCACCACGGCCTTCATCGCCGAGGAGTATGAGGGCGGATTCACGGGCGCGACGCTGGACCCGAGCCTGCTGCGCCGGGTTGCGGCGGCGGCGGCGGCGATGAACCGGGTGGCCGAGATCCGTCGGACGCGGATTTCCGGCACGATGGACAACCACACCCGCCGCGTGGGCGACGACTGGGTGGTGACGCTGCAAGGCGAAAGCTGGCCGGTGACCATCAGGGCCGACCATCACGGCTCGACCGTTGTCTTCGAGGACGGCACGGACCTGCGGGTGGAAAGCGACTGGACCCCGGGCCAGCCGCTCGCCCGCCTGACGGTGGGCGGTGAGCCCCTGGTCATCAAGACCGCGAAGATCCCGATGGGCTTCCGGATGCGGTTGCGCGGGGCGGACCTGAAGGTCCACGTCCAGAGCCCGCGGCAGAAGGCCCTGGCCGGGCTGATGCTGGAAAAGGCGCCGCCGGATACGTCGAAATACCTTCTCTGCCCGATGCCGGGGCTGGTGGTGAAGATCTCGGTCGCAGAGGGCGACGAGGTGCAGGAGGGTCAGGCGCTGGCGACCGTCGAGGCGATGAAGATGGAGAACATCCTGAAGGCGGAACGCAAGGCCGTGGTCAGGAAGATCAGGGCCAGCGCCGGGGCGAGCCTCAAGGTCGATGACGTGATCATGGAGTTCGAGTGATGACGCATCGGTCGGGCGAGGTGCGAGTTTCCGGACGAATCGGCGACGGGGCCTTTCAAGCCCCCGCTCCGGCAGGTCCGGGAGGTTCGGCGCATCACCGCCCGGCCGGGTTCCGCTCCAGCGCCTCGGAGCGCGCGATGGGCATCCTGTCGATGGAATTGACGATCTCGCGC
>JBKBRG010000491.1:1858-2345 GCA_046292325.1 Tabrizicola sp. | reverse complement strand
GGACGTCGCACTCTTCGCGATCAAGGGGATGTCAACGGCCGAGATCGCACAGTTGCGCTCGACCAGCGAGGGCACGGTGAAGGCGCAGACCAATGCGATCTATCGCAAGGCCGGAGTGACCGGGCGACCGCAGCTTCTGTCGCTGTTCATCGAGGACCTGATGCGCGACGACGGGGCGATCCGCCCGATGCCGCAGGCCGCGCCCGACGCCGCCGTGCCGGCCAAATAGGCCAGACGGTCAATCGCTGGCGTGCTGCTTCAGGATCTCGATCGGGACCACGGCCAAGGTTGCCTGATGTGTCGCCGCAAGCCTGACTTGCGGCGCCGCGCCTTCCTCGTGCGCTTGCAGGAAGCGGCTGGCGCAAAGGCACCATTGGTCGCCGGGTTTCAGCCCGGCAAAGCCGTATTCCGGCCGAGGGGTGGACAGGTCGTTGCCCAGGTATTTCGACAGCGCCAGGAACTCGGCCGTCATCAGCGCGCAGACGGT
>JBKBRG010000491.1:0-1848 GCA_046292325.1 Tabrizicola sp. | reverse complement strand
TGCAGCAGCCGTCGCGGAAGAAGCCGGTCACCGGGTCGGTGGAGCAGGGCTCGAGCGGCTGGCCAAGGACATTGAGTGCGGGAAACTTCATTGGCGAAGAATGGCAGGTCGGGCCGCGGCTGTCCAGAGCCGTCCGCCGTGGTCGGCCTTTCCGGTGCGAATGAAATCAATGGCTTGTCTGCGGCCGTTCCGGAAGGTTTGACCGATCGCTGGCGACAGCCCGCCCGGTGGCCCGCGACGACAGGGAAGCTGCCGCCCGCGCCGATTTCGCCCGTCGCGGTGAGACGAGGGCTGGCTGACGGGCCGGCCTTCATCGGGCGGATGCCGGACCCAGAGCCCGAGGGGCCGGGCTGTCGAGCGGGATCAGCCATGCCATGCAGGAAGGAGCGGTCGTCCCTGCCTACCGGCGGTAAGGGGGGATCAGGTCGCCCGAGACGAGCGCCGTCAGCACATGGGGCAGCGGCCAGATCCGTGAGAGCGGCGCAAGCAGGTGGTCGCGCAGGGCCGGAAGCAGACGGCTGTGCGATTGGTATTGCGGGGTGAAGGCGGCCGAGAGGGCCTGGTAGAGGCCGAGATGCCAGCGGCGCGCGCGGCGGTAGGCCGGCAGCGCCTGATCCAGCGGCAGGCGCAGGGCCCGGGCAAGCGCCTGGGCATCGAGCAGCGCCATGTTGGCCCCCTGGCCAAGCTGAGGGCTGGCCCGGTGGGCAGCGTCTCCGATATGGACGAGGCGGGGGCTGTAGGGGCGGCGGAGCGTCCCGTGACTGTAACGCGCCGCGACAAGCTGGGCCTTGTCGGTGATGCGGTCCAGGAAGGGGGTCATCGCGGGCCAGAAGGCGGCGACCTCGGCCCGCCAGAGGTGCAGGGGTTTCGCAGGCCAGTCGTCAAGCTCGGCCGCCGACAGCGACCAGAAGACGGCGGCCCGGGGGGTGGGGTCATCGGGCAGGCGACCGATCGGCAGGATGCCGGCCATGCGCGAGGCGCGGTGGTAACGCTGGCGAAGCTCGGTCAGGGGAAGGTCGGTCGCGGGCCAGGGGACATGGGCCCAGACCGCGCCGAACGGCAGCGCCCTGGCGGCAAGGGGGGCAAGGCGGGAGCCCGCGCCGGAGGCGTCGATGATCAGGTCGAAGGGGCCATGCTCGCCCCGGTCGGTGATCAGGTGGATTGCCTCTGGCGTGAGGCGGGTGCCGGTGCCGGTGTGGCCGGTGACCGGGCGGATCCCGGCGCCGATGGCGGCCTGCCACAGGACATGGAACAGCGCCGCGCGGTGCATGGCAAGCCCGGGGGCCTGCGGTCGGTAGGCAACATCCAGTGCGACCCTTCGCCCGGAGTGGCCGAGCATCCGGGTGAGCGGGGCACCGAGGCGGCGGGCCTCGTCCCCGGCGCCGATGGCATCGAGCACGGCAAGGCCGACGGGCTGGATGACCAGCCCGGAGCCGAGCGGTTTCGGCGTCTCGAACCGCTCGAAGAGCGTGACGGCGTGGCCGTCCCGGGCGAGAAGGGCTGCGGCGGCGAGGCCGCCGATTCCGGCCCCGATGATGGCGATGCGGCAGGTCATGGAGCATGGGTGGCAGCAGGGTGCCGGTCTGGCAAGGGCTGCGGTGTCGCTGGGCGGTTTCCAGAAGGAGCGCCTTGCGGCGCGAGCCCCCTGTCTCGTCGTCGGGCTTCGCCTCCTCCTCGGCCTGGGGGGGCGCTGCCCGTGCCTCCGGTTTCTTGAACCGGTGGCGAAACCATCGGCACCCCCCGGGGATATTTGCAGACAGGCGAAAGGGTATCGGGGCGGGCTGGACCCTTCGACGGCCTTTGTCTATAAGGCCGCCATGCTGATGGGATGGGTTCTTCGCGCGCGAA
>JBKBRG010000490.1:0-2347 GCA_046292325.1 Tabrizicola sp. | reverse complement strand
CCTGACACGGGCCAGGCCCGGGCCGGCGGCTCAGTCGGACTCGTCTGGCAGATCGACGACGATCCGTCCCGCTGCCAAGTCGACATTGGGGACGATTGCTTTGGTAAAGGGCAAAAGCAGGGCCGATTTATGACGGTTGGTCGATATTTCGAGGATATCGCCCGCCCCATGGTTGTAGATCGCCGTGATCCTGCCGATCAGTTCCCCTCCGGTATCGAAGGTGGAAAGGCCAATCAGATCGGCATGATAGAACTCGTCGTCGGGCAGTGAGGGCAGCCGGTCGCGCGCCACGAAAAGGCTGGTGCCGCGCAGTGCGTCGGCCTGTTCCTTCGTGCCGATTCCCCGGATGCGCGCGGCGAATCCGCCCGTGATCGGGCGGGTCAGAGTGATGTGGAACTCGCGCTTGCCATCCTCTGACGTCAGCGGGCCGTAGCTGGCGATGTCGCTGGGCTCGGAACAGAAGGACTTCAGCCGCACCTCACCGGTGACGCCGAAGGCGCCGGCAATCGCGCCGATGCAGATGCGGTCGGACATGTCAGCGTGTCTCCAGATGCAGGGACGGGGATCGCCTTTCCCAGCCGGAGCGTTCCAGTTCGGGCACGGTATCCTCCTGTTCCGGCCAGCCGATGCAGAGATAGCCGATGAAACGCCAGCCAGCGGGCACGTCAAGATCGCGGGCAAGCCGGTCGCGGTCGAGGATCGAGACCCAGCCGAGGCCGAGGCCCTCGGCCCGCAGCGCCAGCCAGAGGTGGATGATCGCGCCGACGACGGAATAGGCGCGGGTCTCGGGCATGGTCGCGGCGCCAAGGCCCGCGCCCTTTGCGGTGGTCTCGTCGCAGAAGACGGCCAGATGAACCGGAGCCTCGACCATCCCCGACAGTTTCAGCCGGCCATAGGTCGCGGCGCGGTCGCCTTCGTAACCCTCCAGGGCGCGCGCATTGCAGTCGCGGAAATTGGCAAGGCAGGCGGCGCGACGTTCCGGGCTTTCCACCCGCAGCAGGCGCCAGGGCTCGGAAAGGCCCACCGAGGGCGCCAGTCCGAAGGCCCGCAGGCCGCGGGCCAGCAGCTCCTCGGGCACCGGGTCGGTGCGAAAGTGGCGCACGTCGCGCCGCCAGCGCATGAGCGCGGCCAGCTCGTCCCGGAAGGCGGGGCTGAACTGGCCGCGCATCGGATTACTCGGCAGCCGGTTCGGCGGCCGGGGCGGCAGAACGGGCGGCCTTCTTGGCGGCACGCTCGGCCATCGCCTTGCCGGGGGTGCCGGCCTTGGGGTTGTTGCGGACGGTCTTCGGACGGGCGCCGGCGGCCTCGAGGAAGCGGGCGACCCGGTCGGTCGGCTGGGCGCCCTGGGACAGCCAGTGCTGAATCCGCTCCATGTTCATGACGACGCGCTTTTCGTCGTCCTTGGCGAGAAGCGGGTTGTAGGTGCCGAGCTTCTCGATGAAGCGGCCGTCGCGGGGCATCCGCGAATCGGCGGCGACGATGGAATAGAACGGGCGCTTCTTGGAACCACCGCGCGCCAGACGGATCTTCATAGCCATTGCATTTCTCCTTCAGATGGCTGTTGACCGGGCAAGCCCCGGTTATTTCTGCAGTTTCTCGTGATGCCTGATGACTTCGCTGATGATGAAGGTCAGGAATTTCTTGGCAAGGTCGGGGTCGAGGTCGGCCTCTTTCGCCAGCTGGTCCAGCCGCGCCATCTGCCGCGCCTCTCGGTCGGGGTCGCTGGGCGGCAGGCCGTGCTCGGCCTTCAGCCGGCCGACCGCCTGGGTATGCTTGAACCGCTCGGCCAGCGTGTAGACCAGGATCGCGTCCAGCCGGTCGATGGATTCGCGGTGCCCTTTCAGAAGCGTGGCGGCGCGGGTGGCGGCGTCGGTCATCGGGCGATCTCCGGCAAGTGGCGGTAGACAAGGCAAGCGTGGCCGATCCCGGCCTCGGCGACGGGGTCGCGGGTGGCGCCCAGCCGTTCCGCGACGGCGGCAGAGGCGGCGTTGCCCGGGTCGATATAGGAGACCAGGCTGGAAAACCCTTGCGTGGCAAAAAGCCAGGCGCGGGCAGCGCGGGCGGCTTCGGTGGCGATGCCCCGGCCCTCTGCGCCCTTGGCCACGACCCAGCCGAGTTCGACTTCCGGATCGCCGTATTCATGGTTCACCACCACGCCGCCGACCGCCCGGCCATCGCGGTCCTCGACCGTCCAGGGGCCGATGCCGCGCAGCGGCCACGAGGCGACAAGCTGGCAGAAGTCGAGCCAGGCGGCCTCGCGGTCGTCGTCGGTCGTGTCGTCGAGGTCGGCGTCGCAGAGAAAGCGGGCGAAGATCGGGAAGTCGCCGATGCGGGGCGCCCGCAGGCG
>JBKBRG010000489.1:0-2347 GCA_046292325.1 Tabrizicola sp. | reverse complement strand
CCGTGCCCTGCGGGTCAAGGCGCAGGAGCGGCGGCTGGCCCGCGGCCGACAGCGGATCGGGCGTCTCCCGCGCCGACAGTCCCAGCATCGGCAGCGCCGCGCCTTCCTCTACCCCGAGGCAACCCCGGTGCCGCCCGTTCCAGGGGGCGTAGTCGCGCCCGCCGTTCGAATGCCACAGCATCGTCATCGGCAAGACCGCCGGATTGCGCAGGGACAGGAACAGATCGCCCTCCTCGGGACGGACGACGGCGGTCCAGCCAAGGCGCGAGGCCGGATCCTCCACCCCCGCGACGAAATCCTCGTGTGCCTCGCCCCAGGGATAGCGGTGCAGGTTCACCGTGCCGCCATCGGCCCCCGGAAACTCGGCCGCGTCCTCGGCCCGTCGGGGATAGGCGAGACGCGACCGGCCGCGCGTGGTCTCCAGCGGCGCGGCCAGCGTCTCCCACCAGCGCTTGCGGGAAAACGACAGCCTTGCGCCGTTCGGGACCGAGACCATGGCGTGATTGGCGACCGGCAGCGCCCCCGCGCCACCGATGAACAGGTGGCGCTGATAGACGAAGGGATGGCCGTCGGTGACCGACAGTTCCTTGACCACGGTCGCTCCCTGCACCGCACCCGACAGGACCGCGCGCAGGGTGCCGGCGGGGGCCTCCAGCGCCTGCCAGTCGCCATTCGCCGCACGCCCGTGCAGGCCATGCTCTGACGCACCCATCGGCGCGGCCAGGAAATCGCCCGCGAGCCAGGCCTGATGCGGCGGGGCGTCTGGCGGAACCTCGGCCGCCGCCCAGGGGGCGCGGTGCAGCGGGGCGATGTCGCGGCCCTCGTCCGTGACGCAGAGGCCGTCCAGCACCCCGCCCCGGGGGCGGAAGTCGAAGCGGATGCCTTCGGCGGCGATGGGGTGGGTCATGGGCTGCCTCCTTGCCGTGCCCGCCCAGCTTGGCCGCAGCGGCGGCGGGGCGCAAGGCGGGCTCAGGCCGGCCGCGCGGGCGCGCAGGCCTGCCCGCCGAGATCGTCGAGGATCGGGCAGTCGGGCCGGTCGTCCCCGGCGCAGGCCTGGACCAGATGGCTCAGCGTCGCCCGCATCTCCTGCATCTCGCGGATGCGCCGGTCGAGCGCCGCGATCTGCGCCTCGGCCAGGTGCCGGACATCGGCGCTGGCACGGTCCCGGTCGCGCCAGAGCGCGAGCAGCTCTGCCACCTTCTCCATCGGAAAGCCGAGGTCCCGCGCACGGCGGACAAAGCGCAGGATCTGCACCTCCTTCGGCCCATAGGTCCGGTAGCCCGACCCGGTGCGCCCGGCGGCGGGGATCAGGCCCGTCCCTTCGTAATAGCGGATCATCTTGGCCGAGACCCCGCTTTCCCGCGCCGCCTCTCCGATGGTCATCATGCGTTGGCTCCGTATCGTTTCAGCCGCAGGGCATTGGTCAGGACGAAGACCGAGGACAGGGCCATCGCCCCCGCCGCCAGCACCGGCGACAGAAGGATCCCGAAGGCAGGGTAGAGCACCCCCGCCGCGACCGGGATCAGCGCGGCATTGTAGGCGAAGGCCCAGAACAGGTTCTGCCGGATGTTGCGCATCGTGGCGCGCGACAGGCCGATCGCCTCGGCCAGGACGGGCAGGCGGCCCGAGACCAGCACCACATCCGCCGCCTCGATGGCGATGTCGGTGCCGGTGCCCATGGCAATGCCCACATCCGCCTCGGCCAGAGCGGGCGCGTCGTTGATCCCGTCGCCGGCAAAGGCAAGCCGGCCCTGCGCCTTCAGCCGGCGCAGCGCCTGAACCTTGCCCTCCGGCGTGACCTCGGCCACCACCTCGTCGATCCCCAGATCGCGGGCGATGGCCCCCGCCGTCCGGGCATTGTCGCCCGAGATCATGGCGATCCGCAGGCCCATCGCCTTCAGCCGCGCGATCGCCGCCGGGGTCGTGGGCTTCACCGCATCGGCCACGGCGAGCAGCGCCACCGCCTTGCCGTCGCGTGCGGCGAGGATCGGGCTTTCGCCCCGGTCAGCCAGCCGCCCGGCCGCCTCGGCAAAGGCCGCGACATCGACGCCCCGCCGCGCCATCTCGGCCGCCGAGCCGAGCGCGATCTCGTGCCCGGCGACGCGGCCCTCGACGCCGTGGCCGGGAAGGGCGCGGAACCCCTCGACCGGAGGCAGGGCCATGCCCTCGGCCGCCGCGACGATGGCGCGGGCGACGGGGTGTTCGGACTGCGCCTCGACCGCGGCGAGGATCGGCAGAAGTGCCGCGCGCGTCTGGCCGGGGGCGGGGTGGAAGGCAGTCAGGACCGGCCGGCCCTCGGTCAGGGTGCCGGTCTTGTCGAAGGCCACGACCTCGACCCCTTGCAGAG
>JBKBRG010000488.1:0-2350 GCA_046292325.1 Tabrizicola sp. | reverse complement strand
GTCGCAGCCGGTCGCGGTGCTGAACGCGGGCATCCTGAACCTGGCCCTGCGCCCTGCCCCCGGCGCCGAGCCGGACCCGGACGCCTTCTGGGAGATCCGGGGGCCGGAGGATGTGTCCGACTACGGCTACCAGCGCGCCTTCCGCGTCTTTCCGGCTGGCGAATACGACCTGAACGCGCGGCTCGGGTCGGCCGAGATCAGCCAGTCGGTGATCATCGAGGCGGGCAAGACCACCGATGTGGACCTGGTGATCGGGGTCGGCCTCGCCGCAGTCGAGGCGACATATGCCGAGGGCATGAAGATCGAGGGCGGGGACCATTTCGTCGAGATCTTCGAGGCGAAGACGGCGATCGACGGCGGTCGCAAGGCGATGGGCTATGGCTATGGGGCGGGTCTGACCTTCGACCTCCCGGCCGGCGACTACATCGCCGCGGTGACGCTGGGGGCCGCGAAGGCCGAGGTGCCCTTCTCGGTCAAGGTGGGAGAGCGGACCGACGTGACCGTGCCGCTGAACGCGGGCGTCGCGGCCTTCACCGCGCCGGGAGAGGAGTTCATCGAGGTCCTCGCGGGCAAGCCCGACATCAACGGCAACCGGGCCTCGCTGGCCTATGGCTACGGCCCGGCCTTCCAGACCACCCTGCCGGCGGGCGACTATCTGGTGGTCATCAGCAGGGATGACAAGCGGGCCGAAACGCCGCTGACCGTCAAGGCGGGCGAGCGGACCGAACTGGCGCTGACCCTGCCCTAGGCGCAAGGGCGAGAAGGCCGCCTCGCGGGCGGCCTTCGGGTCGGGTCTATTCGGCGGCTTCCTGCGGCGGCTCGCCGTCCGGCCTGCTCTCGCCCTTGGGCTTGCGCGGGCCGCGCGGGCGCCGCGCGGGACGGTCCTCCGGCGCCCGGGTCTCGGCGACGACGGGCTCGACCACGCTGCGCAGGTCCGCGGCGGATTCCGGCGTTTCGATCAGCCCGGTCTCGTCGGCCGTGCCGAGGTCGATCACGTCGGCGATCACCGGCTGCTCCTCGGAGCCCAGGTCGCGTTCGGCGCGGAAGTCGCGGCTGAAGTCGCGCCGCTCGCCCCGGTCGGGCCGGTCGTTGCGCTCGCCGCGATCCTGGCGCTCGGGCCGGTCGCCGCGCGGCTGGTTCTGCTGACCGCCGCCATTGCCGTTCTGCTGGCCGCCGTTCTGCTGATACTGCTGCTGGCGCGCCTCCTGTTCGGCGGCCAGTTCCTTCATCGCCTCGGCCAGCATCCTGGTGTAGTGCTCGGCGTGCTGAAGGAAGTTCTCGGCCGAGACCCGATCGTTCGACAGCTGGGCGTCGCGGGCCAGCATCTGGTATTTCTCGATGATCTGCTGCGGCGTGCCGCGCACCTTGCCCTCGGGACCCGAACTGTCGAAGACGCGGTTGACGATGTTGCCGAGGCTGCGCGGGCGGTTCTGGTTGGAACGCGAGCGTTTCTTGGAGGAGCGCATCTTGTCCTTTTGATGGCTTTGGCCTGCGACCGCCGCCCGGCACGGGCAGCCTGAATGAAGTCGGCAAGGCGGGCATTGCGCCAGGGGCGGCTGGAAAACCGCCCGTAGCTGATGCCCAGTAATCACACGTCCCGGCGGCTGACAAGCGCAAATTGCGCAGACAGTCCGTTTTCGGGCGGGATCAGGCGCAACCGCAACTGTCCGTCGCGCCGGGTTTCGCCGCCGCAACCACGCGGTCCCGCCTGTCCAGATCGGGCAGGATGCGGATGTCCTCCAGCCCCGCCGCCGCGAACAGCGCGGCCACCGCCTGCCCCTGCGTCGGTCCGATCTCGACCAGAAGCCGCCCCCCCGGCATCAACCGCGCGCCCGCGCCGCGGGCGATGCCGCGGTAGGCCTCCAGCCCGTCGCCGCCCGGAGTCAGGGCGACCGCCGGTTCCCAGTCGCGCACCTCGGGGGCGAGCGACGGCATTTCGGCGGCGGCGATGTAGGGCGGGTTCGACACGATCAGGTCGTAGGCGCCCGTGACGGCCGAGAACCAGTCCGAGACCTGGAACCGCACCCGGTCCTCGAGCCCCAGCTTGCGTGAATTCTCGATGGCAACGTCAAGCGCCGCCTGGGAAATGTCCACGCCGACCCCTCGGGCCGCGGGCATCCCCTTCAGGCAGGACAGCAGGATGCAGCCCGTCCCGGTGCCCAGATCGAGCAGCTTCAGGAACGGGCGCGACAGGGCCTCGGCGACCAGGGTCTCGGTCTCGGGGCGCGGATCCAGCGTGTCGCGTGCCACCATGAACGGCAGCCCCCAGAAGTGCCGTTGCCCGGGGAGCTGCGCCGCCGGGTGCCGGGCGGGGCGCGCCTCGAGCGCGTGGGCGTCTGGCCGCGCCTGC